>CALVEU010000031.1 GCA_944326635.1 Candidatus Gastranaerophilales bacterium
TTACAAGAAAGCAGATTGTTCAATGCAGCTCACAAATTTGAAAGAGCTAACGATTACTATTTACAATTAGCTAATATTTAATTAATAAATTAAAATAAAATACAATAAAAAAGACGGTCTTTTAAAAGATCGTCTTTTTTTATTGTGAATTCAAATTAAATCTTTTAAATCAGAAATAAACTTTTCTGTATAAAAAGATAATTTTGAATTTTCTTCTACAATAATATTTAAAATAAGAGCAAGTTTAAAAACTAAATCTTCATCTTCATCATCATAATCACAATATTTAAAAGCAATTTCTATCCAATTTCTTTCTTGATTAATCATATCAGAAATATTATTTATCCTATTTAAAATCTCTAATTGTTTCTCGTTGTATTTATTCATATTTTTCCTATTTTTTATAGAAACTTCTATTTTATAATAGAAATATAGTATCAAATTCATAGACTTTTGTCAAATTTCGTAGAAAAAGATAAACTAATAATATGAGTATAAGAGAAGATATTAAAATGCTACTTGCACAAAAAGCAATGACAATGACTAAACTTGCAGAATTATTAACTGAAAAGGGAAAGAAAACTTCTGTAAAAAGTCTATCCAATAAACTTGCAAAGAAGACTATAAAATTTGAAGAAGTCAGAGAAATATTGGATATAATGGGATTTAAAATTGAATATAAAGAAAAATAATATAAATTATAAATTATTTAAAGTATTTATTAATAAAAAACGACCTCTTCAATTAGAGGTCGTTTTTTAAAGATTATGACTTTGTCATTATTCTTTAGTATATTCTGCATCTATTACATCATCATCTTTTTTATCTTCTGTTGTTGAAGATGCATTTTCAGAATTTGCAGTAGATTGTTCTTCTTTTTGAACTGCTTCATAAGCTTTTTGTGAAATACTAAACATTGTTTGTTGTAATTCTTCTGACAATTTTTTCAATTCATCAGTTGGTTTGTTTTCATCTAAAGCTTTTTGAAGTGCAGCTTTTTGTTCATCTAATTTAGCTTTGTCAGCTGAATCAATTTTACCTTCAAAATCTTTTACAATTCTGTCAGCAGAACCGATTAAACTTGTAGCATTGTTTTTAATTTCAGCTTCTTCTTTTTTCTTTTTATCTTCAGCAGCATTAGCTTCAGCTTCTTTAACCATTTTGTCAATATCAGCTTCTGAAAGGTTAGAAGAATTTGTGATTGTAATTTTTTGTTCTTTATTTGTAGCTTTATCTTTAGCTGAAACATTTACAATACCGTTAGCATCGATATCGAATGTAACTTCGATTTGAGGCAATCCTCTCATTGCTGGTGGAATACCATCAAGTCTGAACATACCTAAAGATTTGTTATCTTTAGCCATTGGTCTTTCACCTTGCAATACATGAATACCTACAGCTGTTTGGTTATTTTCAGCAGTTGAGAATACTTGAGATTTAGAAACAGGAATTGTAGTGTTTCTTGGAACTAGAGGAGTCATTACACCACCTAAAGTTTCAATACCTAAAGTTAAAGGAGTAACGTCTAATAAAACGATATCTTTAACTTCACCTGCTAATACACCGGCTTGAACTGCTGCACCAACTGCAACAACTTCATCAGGGTTTACAGATTGGTTAGGTTCTTTACCTGTGTATTCTTTTACCAATTGTTGAACTGCTGGGATACGAGTTGAACCACCAACTAATACAACTTCATTGATATCAGATTTTGAAATTCCTGCATCTTTCAACGCATTTTCAACAGGAGTTTTACATCTGTTTAATAGATCTCTGCTTAAGTCTTCAAATTTAGCTCTTGTTAAGTTCAAATCTAAGTGTTTTGGACCGTTAGCATCAGCTGTGATGAAAGGTAAGTTGATATTTGTTTCCATAACTGATGACAATTCACATTTAGCTTTTTCTGCAGCTTCTTTAACACGTTGCATAGCTTGTTTGTCACCTTTAAGATCAATACCTTCTTGTTTTTTGAATTCTTCACAAATCCAATCCATGATTTTTTGGTCGAAATCATCACCACCTAAGTGAGTATCACCAGATGTTGAAAGAACTTCGTGAACACCATCACCGATTTCAAGGATAGATACATCGAATGTACCACCACCTAAGTCGAATACTAAAACTTTTTCAGCTTTTTCTTTTTCAAGACCGTAAGCCAAAGCTGCTGCTGTAGGTTCGTTTACAATACGCAATACATCCAAACCTGCGATTTTACCAGCGTCTTTAGTAGCTTGTCTTTGAGCATCGTTGAAATAAGCTGGAACAGTGATTACAGCTGAAGTAACTTTTTCTCCAAGATATGCACTGGCATCATCAGCTAATTTTCTCAAAATCATAGCTGAAATTTCTTGAGGAGTGTAATCTTTTCCATCAATATTTACTTTGTAATCATCGCCCATATGTCTTTTAATAGAAGCGATTGTTTTATCCGGGTTCAAAATAGCTTGACGTTTAGCTAACTGACCTACTAATTTTTCTCCTGTTTTAGAAAAACCAACAATTGAAGGAGTTGTACGAGAACCTTCAGCGTTGGCAATAACTGTAGGTTTACCACCTTCCATGACTGCTACAACTGAGTTTGTTGTACCCAAGTCAATACCAATTGTCTTTGCCATAATTAATTATCTCCTTTACTAATAATTACATCCTTTTAATTATATTTATGTTATAACATCGTTTTTTATAATTCCTTAAAAAATAAACAAAAAATTAATATTTCCAATTAACAAAAAAGACGGGTGACCAGCCCGCCTTTCATCCAGCTATTCCAAAACATTTCCACCGGGTTCTACACTCGGCAGACAAACTCCAAATTGACAATTTGAATTGTAATCATTAGTAGGAGTCTGAACAGGAGCAGCAGGTTCTGTATTTATCAATGCGTCACGATATGGAACAACATACTTTGGTTGAAATGCATCAGCCCTTTGCAAATCATTTAAATTATTTGGGACATATTTTTGTTGCAAAGGTTTTGAATCCCAATTTGATGTAGCACTACATGCACCACCTGTTATACTGCAAACAGCAAAAACAGGTAAAGAAATAGCAACCAAAGTTATTAATAATATATATTTTTTCATATTTACCAGCCTTTCAAAATATTCTACATTTTTAGCTTAAACGATAATGTGACATTTTTCATTGCCTGAAAGTAGCAAAAAAAATTTTGTCTGATTTTTATTTTTTGTGTAAGGAGTTATATTATGGATAATATTAGTTTTCAAGGTCATACCTGTCTTATTCTAAATCCTAAGGCATATGACAAAGCTAGAGTTACAACATCAAATGCATACAGACATCTATATAACAACAACAAATCAAGATTAACAAACGGAAAAATATTCACATCTGTAGCTGATGCACAAAATCTTGCAGTGATTGTAAGAAATGACAAAGACGGAATTATGAAACATGTTCCAATTAACGGTAAAATTGAACAAGTAATCGAAGAAATTGCTCAAAAAATTGATGAATTAAAAGCAATGTCAAAAGGGAAATTAACAGCTTGGATTATAGGTGGAGAAAAAATTGAAAGTCCTAACGGCAATAAAACGATAGAAGCCGTAAACAAAATTGCAGATCTTATATGTGATCGTTCTGATATTGATACCTCAATACTTGCAGGAAGTAAAAGCGGAGAAGATAAAATCATTTTACATACAGCAAAAGACAGACTAGATATCACTCTCGACAAGATTTTAAATTACAACAAAAATACAAAACAACCAGTACAAGAAGATTTAGAAAAATTCTTTGACATAGTTGAATTAAACAATACAGAGCTTTTAGAGGCGTAATAAACCTTTTGATTTTTTCGCCGCTTTTTCTAAAACTTCACTAAAAGGTACAATCGGCTCCATCTTATATCCACAATCGTCAGATAAAGCCCCTCCCATGGAAAATAATTCCTCTTGAGGATACCTTCTGCATATTCCGGGACGAGTTCTGTGTATTTTACACTTATGCGTTTCAGGATCAAGATTTTGACATTCAAAAATTAGACCAATATCATCTTTTCCAATAACTTTTAAATATGAGTAAAACCGATGCAAATACTGAAGTTTCTCAAATTCCTTTTCATCTTGCACAACATGTTTGTAATGTTTTACATAAATTTGTGTACAACATTTACCACATGCTTTGCATTTTCCAGTCCTATAATATTTCCTTTTGAGAATTTTTGATAAAAAGATTTTTTTTAACTTTTCAAACATACAAACATCATAACATAAAGTTTTGTAAACTTTTAATTAACTAATGGCAAATCTAAATCTTCAGGAGAATTATAAAAAATGTAAAAGCCGAAAACATTATAATAACTATAACATAACCAAAATAACCAACCTTGACCTCTAAAATAAAAGAGGTCTTTTTCTTATGTATAAATATTTTTCAGAAAAAATGATAATAATTCTTACTTTACAAATTTAAAATTATAGTGTATGATAAAACATGTAAAAAGAGGCTAAATTTTTTGTATTAAGAAAGGTGGTAAAAATGGCTAAATTTGTATGTACAGTATGTGGTTGGTCAACAGAAGCAGACAAAGCTCCTGAAAGATGCCCATTATGCGGAGCAACTACATTCAAAGAAATAAATACAGCTGAAGGTAAAGTATACGCTTGCGAACACAAAGTAGGCGATGGAAAAGTTGAAGATAAAGAAGTTATGGATGGTCTAAGAGCTCACTTTGCAGGAGAATGTACAGAAGTTGGTATGTATCTTGCAATGGCTAGAGTTGCAGAAAGAGAAGGCTATCCTGAAGTTGCAGAAGCTTACAAAAGATACGCTTTTGAAGAAGCTGAACACGCTGCAAAATTCGCAGAATTATTAGGCGAAGTAGTTACAGATTCTACAAAGAAAAACCTTGAATTACGCGCAGAAGCTGAACACGGTGCTTGCGAAGGGAAATTAGCTATCGCTGCTCGTGCTAAACAATTAGGCTATGATGCAATTCATGATACAGTTCATGAAATGGCTAAAGACGAAGCTCGCCATGGTAAAGGTTTTGACGGTCTTTTAAAAAGATATTTTTCATAACTAATTGATGTCATAATCTTAAAAAGAGGTGATGATAAATCACCTCTTTTTTTTAATTTTCTTTTTGCTTATCCAATTTTTTAACAATAAGCACCTTATCTTTTACTTCAATATCCACATCGTGTAATATAGGATTAATTCCCATCTCCTCAAGATAAAGTTTCGGGATTATTACACCGTAACTACCACCGATTGGTCTTAAAGATTTTCTTACCATAAATTCTCCTGTTATAACATTATTATAATTTTATGGTAACATAATTAGTTGACAAATTATTACTATTTTATTACCATAAAATAGTAATATGAAAACAGAGAAAAAATACTTTGAAAAATTAAATATCATATCCGAGCACGCAACTAAACTAAGCAGTTACCTGCAGGTATTGAAAGTTTATGCAGAATGTGAGATGAGTGAGAATAGTCAAATTGGCAATATATACGAAATCCTTGATCTTGCGGTCAAGGAAATCAATAAAATCACTGAATATTGTTAATTAAATTATCTTCTGTTTAATTCAATATTATTTTCATAAAGAAGTTGTTTTCTTTTCAGCTTATACAAATCATTTTTTTGTTCTTCTGATTTTCTCAATTCAGAATAACAAGCAGACTTTGAAGCATCATCCGCCAAAGCATTACAGCTTTTTAAATAACTTTCAAAACTAGTTCTTCTTTCTGCCCAATAATTCTTTTTAACACGTTCAGCTTTAACAAATGTAAACACATTAAAAATATCATCACGACTTGTATAGACCGCATTTTCATAACCTGTTTCACAAAAATCAGTCCATTTTGGCGGTAATACAAGAGGCTTGACTGCTTCTGGAGATTTTTCCGGAAGCTTAACTTCTTCAACAGGCAAAGGAGTTGTGTTATCAAGCGCTTCCACATCATCTTCAGATTTAACTGGAACTGCTGTAAAAATAACAAGTAATCCTAAAATTAACAATAATTTTTGTTTCATGATATCTCCAAATTAGGCGTTTACAAATTCTTTTACTTCTTTACGTTTAACTTTTCTTGTAGTAGTCCTCGGCAGAGGATCTTTTCTTACTATTATATTAATCGGACGTTTGTATGCTGTCAACCGCAAAGATAATTTTTTAACTTCATTTTTAATAAGTTTATCAACTGTATCCCATTCATATTTTTCACAAATATCAGAATCTGGAACAATTACAGCTGTAATTTCCTCTGTTCCGTCTTTTACCCCAAAAGTTCTTGAAGTTCCTAGCACACACACCTCAGAAAAATATGGACTTTTTTCTAACACTGCTTCAACTTCCTCAGGAAATACCTTTTTACCGCCTGACAATACAATCATATTTTTAATTCTGCCTGTAATATAAATATGTCCTTCCTTACTGATTTTTGCAATATCACCTGTATGCAGCCAGCCATTTTCGTCTATAACTTCTGATGTCATTTCAGGCTGGTTATGGTAACCTTTCATTACAGATGGACCTTTTAGCATCAATTCATTTGTTTCTTCATCAATTTTCGCTTCTAAACTCTTCAAAGGTCTGCCAACAGATGCAATATCTCCACGCCTATCAACATTTACTGATACAACAGGACTTGCTTCAGATAAGCCATAACCTTGATAAACCTTTATACCTATTCTTTCAAAAAATTCTCCGACAGAAATATCTAAAGGTGCACCACCTGATATGCAGCCTGAAAAATGTCCGCCAAATTTTTCATGAATTTTCTTAAACATCAATTTTTTTAATCTATAAGACGGTACAAATTTAGCAAGTTTAAACAACAATTCAAAACCAATTTTTACATATTTCGGAGCATTATTTAATTCTGATTCTATTCCCATTTTCAAAAGTTTCAAAAACGCAGGAACAACAATCATAAATTCAACCTGTTTTTCTCGCATAATACTTAAAACATCTTTAGGTTTTAGACTCGGAGTGTAATATACCGAAAAACCAAAATTTAAAAATGTTGAAAAACCTACAGTCATTTCAAAAAGATGATTCATTGGTAAAATTGATAAAATATTTACATGTTCATATGGCAAAATTTTATCAAGTGCATATTTTAAATCGTCTAACTGCGCCAACATATTTTCAAATGAAATTTCAACACCTTTTGGTGCACCTGTAGTTCCTGATGTATAAATTATGAATGCTGTCGCTTTTGAACTTCTAAAACTCCATTTGTAATCATAATTATCCGCTAATTGATAAATACTTTTAGTATCAATATTATAAGATGGTTCATCAACTAAAAGAATCTCTTTAAGCGATGGAATTTCTTCTTTCAAAAATTTTGCCATCTCTAAATGAGCCTTTGAAACAAGAATTACACTAGGCTCACAATCAGTTAAAATTGACTTTAACTCATATTTTGTTAATTTAACATCTAATGGAACAGTAATCATTCCTGAAATTACTGATGCAAAAACACAAGCACCATATTCAGGTTTAGATTCTGATAATATCGCAAGTCTATCACCTTTTTTTACTTTTAACTCTGTCATCAAATAATATGCTAACTTCCTCGATAAAAGCCCTAACCCGCGATAAGTAAATTCCTTCCAGCCATATTGAGTTTTCATTCCTAATGCAACTTTATCAGCATACTTTTCTGTACGTTCATGAAGCAGCATTAACACATTTTTTCTGCTTAATCCCATATAATAAACACCTTTCAAACATATACTTTCAACATAATATTTTATAAGGTAAAAGTCAAGTATATTAAGTATTTTTGTATTATAATTTAAATAGTAAAGATACAAATAGCAAGGATTAAAAATGAAAAAAGTCTATATAGAAACAATGGGATGTCAAATGAATAAATCAGATACCGAAAGAATGCTTGGTATACTATCTCATTTTGACTATGAAGAAACAAAAAATCCTCAAGATGCTGATTTAGTAATGGTAAATACATGTTCAATCAGACAATTGAGTGAAGATAAAGCATTCAGCCAATTAGGCGTATGGGGAAAATGGAAACAAGATAGACCTGACTTAAAAATCGGCATCTGCGGCTGCGTTGCTCAACAAAAAGGCAGAAAAGTTTTTTCAAGAGCTCCTTACGTTGATTTTGTACTTGGTACTCATCAAATTTATTCATTACCTGATATTATAAAAAGGATTAATGAAGGAGAAAAAGTTTGTGCATGCGAAGAAACAAACATGCCCACAATAAATGAAAAAGGTTTCCCAATCAATCGTGTAAAATCAACAAATGCATGGATTAATATAACAGAAGGCTGTAACAATTTCTGCACATACTGTATCGTACCTTATACACGAGGCAGAGAACGTTCAAGACTCCCTGAAACTATTATTAAAGAAGTAAAAGACGCTCTTAATGCTGGGTTTAAAGAGATTACATTATTAGGTCAAAACGTTGACAGCTATGGGAAAGATTTCCCAACAAAACAACAAGAAAGAGAAGACCTTGCAAATTACAGACTT
Source organism: Candidatus Gastranaerophilales bacterium (assembly GCA_944326635.1). Lineage (GTDB taxonomy): Bacteria > Cyanobacteriota > Vampirovibrionia > Gastranaerophilales > Gastranaerophilaceae > Stercorousia. Next base: position 8,490 of record CALVEU010000031.1, read on the forward strand.
GCAAACCTTTTAAGAGATTTGAATAAAATAGAAGGTAAATTCAGAATTCGTTTTGTAACATCATATCCTACAGATATTACAGATGAACTTATTGAAACAGCGGTAGAACTGGATAAAGTATGTGAATACTTCCATATTCCAATGCAATCAGGAAGTACTCCTGTACTTAAAGCAATGAACAGACGCTATGATAGAGAAACTTATGCAAAAATCGTTGAAAAAGTTCGTAAAATGGTACCTGATGTTACTATAACAAGCGACTTCATCGCAGGTTTCCCTGGAGAAACAGAAGAACAATTTGAAGAAACTCTTACTGCAATAGATGAATTTGAACTTGATTACTGCAACGTAGCAGCATATTCTCCAAGAGAAAAAACAGTTGCAGCTAAATGGACTGACAAATTTATACCTGAAGATATAAAAGATGAAAGATTTCAACGTTTAAACAAAAAAATTCAAGAAAACTGTCTTAAATCAAATCTTAAATATGTAAATAGAGAAATGGAAGTCTTAGTTGAAAGTTTTTATGAACACAAAGGTAAAAAAATAAATACTGGCAAAACAAGAAACTTCAAAACTGTACATATCCCTTGCGATAAAGACTTAACAGGAGAATTTGTAAACGTAAAAATTACAGGTGCAAAAACCTGGTACCTTCAAGGAGAAATAATTTAATAACATAAGATGTTATTAAATCCTTACAAAATAGAAATCTCTATGTGCGTAGCACAAAAAAAATGGCTGAATTTTTATAATTCAGCCTATATTTTTTTGGTGAAAAAATATAAAATTTATACATCAAAGTCAGTTTTCATGACATTGTGTGCAAAACCTGTTAAAAAACCGACTCCAGCACCCGCAACTAAAAATGGGATTGCCGGTCTTTTAATTTTTAACATTACATGGTATGCAGTCATAAAACGTCTTGTTAAATTTTTAGATGTTTCATTAACTGTTCTAATAATGCCTCTAAATTCCTTACCTGCTAATGATTCTTCGCCACCAAGAGCTGTAATTTTTTTAGCAATACTTTTACTTGTAAAAGCATCTTTATCATTAGAATCTATCATTTTGATAAATACATCTTGAGCTTTTGATTTTGTACCATTACCTCTAAAATCATCTGCTTTTGCCCTGTTTGTAACTTTACGGCAATAATTTAGCATAGAACGACGACTAATATTATCTTCCTGTTTTTGTACCGGATACAAATATTTTAAAGCATATCCGCCTGCCATTCCTACTGCTGTTGATTTAACAATCGTATTAAATTTTGAATTATCATGTGATCCTACTGCACTTACTGTCATAGCTAATAAACCTTTACTTAACTAATACATGTAACAAGTATTCTCGTTGCTGTTGAATTTATCAATTCAACTTTTAGAATACATATATGGCAGATTTACACTTAAATATTTTGAACTCTTATCCCGTGAAAACGACATCGCTCAAAACTGAGTAATTAAATCCACATGGGATGATAACACATAATTATTTTTTTGTCAAGGCTTTAATAAAGTTAAGTAACAACATAACAATAACTATGGCTACTATGTAAATAAAATAATGTTTTATAGTTGCAGACCCCATAAACAATGATGCCAAAGCCCCTGCAATAATTGCAACTGATGTCAAGATCATTACTGTTTTCTTTTGAGAAAAACCTGCATGTAACAATTTATGATGAATATGCTCTGCATCAGCCACGAATGGAGATTTACCTTTTGCAATTCTTCTTAAAGAAGAAAAAGTAATATCCATAATAGGTACAGCTAACACCAAGAATGGCAGTAGTATAGCAAGAGTTGCAGCTTTCATTACACCTGTAATTGAAATTGTAGCGAGTAAAAATCCGGAAAATAACGCGCCGCTATCACCCATAAAAATTTTGGCAGGATTAAAATTATATGTTAAAAACGCTAACATAGAACCCGCTAAAATAAATCCAATTAATGCACTTATAGGACTTGAAGGAGTCATTGCAACTGCAATAATTGCAAGAGTTACAGCATTTACAGTGACCACTGAACCAGCAAGTCCATCTACACCATCAATAAAATTTAAAGCATTAGAAATTCCAACAATCCATAACAAAGTTATAGGGTAAGAAAATATGCCTAAATGCCCTATAAATGGAACATTATTAATCTGTACACCCAATAAATAAACCAACGTAGCTATCGAAATTTGCAAAAACAATTTAAATTTTGCATCTAAATTGTAAATATCATCAACAAGTCCTAACAAAAACATTAAAGAACCGCCAAGCAAAATTCCTGAAAGCAAACTTCCATAAGGGTAATAACTCATAAACACAAGACATAAAAATGTCAACATTGTACTTGCCCAAATTGCAACACCACCAATACGGGATATTGGCTTCGTATGAATTTTCCTTTCGTTTGGAACATCTACAAGTCCTTCTTTTTTTGAAAAACTTATTACCAAAGGAACCAAACATACTCCGATTAAATAAGCTATTACTGTTCCGATTATATGTGCATGTGTTAATTTGATTAACATAAATTATCCCTTTTAATTTATTTGTATATTGGGTATTTCTTACAAAGTTTTAAAGAACGTTCTCTTAAATTTTGTAAGCCCAATTCATTATCTGACGAAAATATTGCAGATGCAATAATTTTTGCAACTTCAATCATATCTTCTTCTTTGAACCCTCTTGTTGTAACAGCAGGAACTCCTAATCTAATTCCGCTGGTAACAAAAGGACTTTGAGGGTCATTAGGTACTGTATTTTTATTAGCAGTAATTCCAACTCGTTCTAAGACATTTGCCATGTCTTTTCCTGTTTTGCCGGTCTTTCTCAAATCCAAAGTCATCAAGTGGTTTTCAGTCATACCGCCTACAATATCCATACCTTCATCCATAAGGCCTTGTGCTAGAGCTTTAGCATTTTTCAAAATCTGCTCTGCATAAGTTTTAAATTCAGGTTTAGAAGCCTCTAATAAAGCAACAGCCTTACCTGCAATAATATGTTCTAAAGGCCCGCCTTGTAATCCTGGGAATACAGCTTTATCAATAATTTGAGCAAATTCTTCATCACACATAGTTATCCCGCCTCTTGGGCCTCTCAAAGATTTATGAGTAGTTGTTGTTACAAAATGAGCATAACCTGCAGGTGACGGATGAAGTCCTGCTGCAACCAAACCTGCAATATGAGCGATATCAGCTAATAAATATGCACCAACCTCATCTGCAATTTCTCTAAACTTTTTAAAATCAATAATTTTTGAATAATTACTTGCACCGCAAATAATTAATTTAGGCATGTGTTCATGAGCCATTTGTCGAACATTGTCATAATCAATATTTCCATTTTCATCAACACCGTAACTTTTTACATCAAAGTACAAACCTGAAAAGTTAACAGGTGATCCATGAGATAAGTGACCACCATTTGACAAATCCATACCTAACACTTTATCACCGGGTTTTAACACAGCCATAAATACAGCCATATTTGCCTGAGCACCGCTATGAGGTTGAACATTCGCGTGGTCCATATGGAAAAGTTCGCATGCTCTTTTTTGAGCTGTTTCTTCAATCACATCAACATTATCACAACCGTTATAAAAACGTTTATGAGGTTTACCCTCTGCGTATTTATTTGTCAAAACACTACCGCAAGCTTCCATTACAGCTTCTGACGTAATATTTTCACTTGCAATTAACTCAATAGTGTTTTGTTGTCTTTCAAATTCTTTTTCTATCTGTTCTGCGACTAACGGATCAACTTTTTTTATATGTTCTAAATTCATGTTTTACCCTCCCCAGCATGCTCTAGCGAAGTCTTCTAAATTAGCGGTAATACATAATCTCACTATCACCTTACACATTACCCTAAGACTATAATGCAATTATATGTGAAAATTAAAAAACTTACAACTTATTAAGCATATTTCTAACATAATTAAAATATTCGTTGTTATTATATTTTTCTATTGTTTTTTGCAAGTCTTCTTTTGTCACAAACCCCATTCTATATGCAACTTCTTCAAGGCACGCAATTTTTATACCTTGGTTTTCCTCAACAGTTTGAACAAATTGACTAGCTTGCAAAAGTGAATGATGAGTTCCTGTATCAAGCCATGCAAAACCACGTCCCAATAATTCCACATTCAAATTACCGTTTTGAAAATAAAGCTTATTCAAATCAGTGATTTCTAATTCGCCACGAGCAGAAGGAGATAAATTTTTTGCATACTCTACAACTTTATTATCATAGAAATAAAGTCCAGTCACAGCATAATGAGACTTTGGTTTTTGCGGCTTTTCTTCAATAGATATAACCTTACCATCACTATCAAATTCAACAACTCCAAATCTTTGAGGATCTTTCACAGGATACCCAAACACTGTTGCACCACCATTATTCGTAACGTCAGATACAACCCTTTTTAATTTTCCAGAAAATCCACCACCATAAAAGATATTATCACCTAAAATCAAAGCTGCACAATCATCTCCGATAAATTCTTCTCCAAGAATAAAAGCTTGAGCAAGTCCATCTGGTGAGGGCTGTTCTTTGTATGAAAATTTGACTCCGAATTGACTACCGTCACCTAAAAGTCTTTTAAAATTAGGCAAATCAACAGGTGTTGAAATAATCAGAATATCTCTAATACCTGCAAGCATTAAAACCGAAATCGGATGATAAATCATCGGTTTGTCATAAATCGGCAATAACTGCTTTGATACAGCAATTGTACTTGGATGTAATCTTGTGCCTGCACCGCCTGCTAATACAATACCTTTCATAAATACCTCGTTTTTAAGTATTCTACTTGAAATTCAAAAGATTTTCAATATCAGTCTTTAAATACTCAGCTAATTCCAAAACTTTAGCCAAAGACATGTTAGCTTTGCCATTTTCAACATTAGACAAATAATTCACAGAAACATTCATAATTTCAGAAAGTTGCTCTCTTGTTAAATCTTTCTTTATTCTTTCAATTTTAACGTTTTTACCAAATCTTTTTAATAATTCTGCTTTGTTCATAATTTATAAGTATATATTTATTGACTTATAAGTTAAATCATGTTATAAGTTAAATAGTAACACTTATAAATTACAAAAATTATGAATATCGAACAAGAAATAATCAAATTGCTTAAAGATAATAATATTACATTGGAAGAAATAGTTGAAAGAATTAAGCAAGATAACAGAAAAATATCTGTAAAAACTATATCTCAACAGCTCTCTACAGGCAAAATAAAATATAATGATGTGCAAAAAATTCTTAAAATACTTGGATACAAAATCAAATTCAGAAAAAACATATAAGCTTTCCTTGTCAAAGGGAGTAATATCAAGCTAACGGTGATAAATTTTCATTCATAAGAATGTAATAGACTAAAAATCAAATCTATACATCTATTGCAACTGGAGATGAAATTGTAATTGAAAAAAGAGCACACGAAGAGGTAACTCATATCAATGGCAAAATTATTTGTACGCCAGACGTAAATGTAATAAATCCTGTATTTGATGTCACTCCGAATAGATTGATTACAGGAATAATTACAACAGTTGGTATTTAAGACCTGATTATAAAAAACATTGCAAAAGCATTAAAAAAATAACAGAACATTATTTTTATTAAAATCACTCTTGTAGTATTTTTACAGAGTAAGTTTATGCTAAACTATATAATTTTTTCCCTAAATCATTAATTGAAATTTTATATTCAGCTTCACCCAACGCAATTTCTTTTACTTTTTCAGCACCTAGACGTTTTAATAAATTGTTTATATTTTTATTTTTTGAGTTAGTTGTCCAAGTTAATTCTTTTACATTATTTGCATTTGCATTTTCATAAATTCTTGTGCCTAATTTTTTTAAAGCTTCAATACCTGCTTTTGTTCTGATGTATTCTGGGGCCAAAGTAATAAATCCTAAATGAGCACTTGATTTTAGCGGGTTTATACTCATTGAGTATCCGCCAATAAGTTTATTTTCTTTTTCTATCACCTCAGTTATACTGTTGGGTTGTTTTGACGATATTGAAAATGGCAACATTGATATAAAACGATCTATTTTTCTTAAAAATTTAGATTTTGTTTTATTAGGCTCAAGGTTGTATACTAATGAATCATAAAATAAATCTAAAATTTTTTTAATTTCATCTTTACTGTTAATTCTTTTAATAATGGTCCCTGTAAATGATAATCTATCTTGTGGGATAGGTATATAAGTTTTATAGTTATTACTTTTTGGGGTATTATTAATTCTATTTAAAGTGCAATATTGGTTTTGGTTTCTTATTAGCATGAGAGTTTCCTTAATTTTTAGTTTTGTTAAAACACTTTAAAGTTTCAATAAATTCGTTTGTAGGGATTTTATATTCTATATATGGAATAATTTGTGTTGAGATACATAGGTCCTACATTGATTAGTAAAACCCCTAAAAAATATTTTTGTTATATTGTTCTAATATTTATCAGAGATAATATTTTCATCTTGATAATGCTGACTGCCGTCAATTTCAATTACAAAATTAGCTTTACTACAATAAAAATCAACAATATAATTTTCTATAATTTTTTGACGTAAAAATCTAACGGGATAATTTCTTAAAAAAAATCATACCAAAGATGACGTTCTTATTTTGTCATATTTTTTCTTAATTCTCTGGCATAAGGGGTTAAATTTTTATTATGTTTCATTATCCCTCCGTCACTTCGTGCCACCTCCCTTAATAAAGGGAGGCAATAAAAAAATTATACGTTTCTTAATTCAATATAATCTTTTAGTGCGGCTTGCCAGTTTCTGCAAATTTTATCGTTATCCATAACGCTATATGCAGGACGCTTAGCCGGACGTGGAAATTTATCAGTCGTACAAGGTTTCAAATTAACTTCCAGACCTGCTTGAGCAAAAATTTCTTTTGCAAAACCATACCAAGTAGTCGAGCCTGAGCCGCATACATGGTAAGTTCCATAAGGTTTTGAAAGAAGTTTCAAAATACCGTTTGCCAATTCAACAGTCCAAGTAGGACAACCCATTTGATCGTCAACAACATTAACTTCTTCTCTGTCAGCAAGACCTATCATTGTTTCAACAAAATTCTTTCCATGATGGCCGTAAAGCCAAGAAGTACGAGCTATATAATATTTTTCACAAAGACTTCTTACAGCTTCTTCACCCTCGTATTTTGTAGCACCATAGTTATTTATCGGATTTGGTCTATCATCTGGTTTGTAAGGTTCATTTTTTGTTCCGTCAAATACATAATCTGTTGAAATATATACAAGAGTAATTCCTAGTTTCCCGCAAGCTTCTGCTATATTTTCAGTTCCAGTTACATTAATGAGCTCAGCAGTTTTCAAATCTTCTTCAGCTTTATCAACATTTGTATAAGCTGCACAGTGAACAACTAAATCAGGTCTTATATCATTTAATACCTGCTTTACCTGCTCTGCATTTGTAATATCTAATGTATCTACATCAGTTTCTATTACAAAAGCTCCGGCATCTTCAAATATCGGACATAAATCCTGCCCTAACATACCTTTTGCACCAGTTACCAATACTTTCATTATACTAATTCCTCTCTTTTTTAAGCTGCAAAGATGCTAAGAAGCATAGATGCATAGTCCTTTACGTTAAAATTTTAGTTCGTAAAGCATTTAACATTCTTGACAATTCATTAATATCCTGCTTTACAGTATTAAAATCTTCTATATAGTTTAATTTAACCGCAATTTCTAAAGCGACTTCTACTTCAATTAATGAAGCAGATGCAATATTTAAAAAGTGTGCAAATTCATTTGCACTAAAACAGCTTTTTCCTTCAGCAATATTCAAAGGAACAGACACTATTGCTCTTTTTATTTGCGATTTTAAATTGTAATCTTCTGATTTAGGCAAAGTATCACAAATTTTATAAATTTCAGGAACTAAATCCATTGCCTTTTGCCAAACTTTTAATTCCTTATACATTATAGCTCCTATGAAACAGACTTTGCCTCTTTACATCTTTGCATCTTAGCATCAATGTTAGCCATCCAATCTTGATTTTTCAAATACCAATCAATAGTAATTTTAATACCTTCCTCAAAAGTTAATGAAGGCTTCCAGCCAAGTTCTGACTGAATTTTATCATTACAAATTGCGTAACGTTTATCATGACCTAATCTATCTTCTACATATTTAATTGAAGATTCATCTTTACCAATAGCATCTAAGATAAGATGAGTAATCTCTATGTTAGTTTTTTCATTGTGACCGCCAATGTTATACACTTCACCGACTCTACCTTTATGCAATACTGTATCGATTGCTGCACAATGATCATATACG
>CALVEU010000032.1 GCA_944326635.1 Candidatus Gastranaerophilales bacterium
ATGTCATTTCAACATTACCACCAAAAGATTTTACAGCATCGTAAATTCTTTGATCATCAGTTGCAACAATAATGATATCAGCTATTTTGGACTGTTGAGCTTTTTCATAAACCCATTGAATAATCGGTTTACCAGAAACTTCAATTAAAGGTTTCCCTTTTAATCTTGATGATCCATACCTTGCAGGTATTATAATTGCTGTTTTAGACATTTTTCTCCTCCAAAAATTCTTTTATTACTTCATATTCTTTTATTGGCAAAGAAAGTTTTAACTTGGTATTCCCAGAAGTCACAATCAAAGAAGAAGTAAACTTTCCTGTTAATTCTATATTAGAAAAATCTTTTACCACTAAAGCCCTATTAAAAATTTTAAAAATGATAAAATCAAAATAAAGTTCAACTGTTACCCAAAAACCACGAAATAATAAATAGTTTATAGATGAAAGTTGTACTGTAAAAATATTTTGTGGAACTTCTTTTAGATTAGACTTTAGCTCATCATAATTAAGATTAAAAATTTCGAAAATCATGTCCTTAAATATTGTAAACAGCAATACAAGCATTAAACCGCCGCCCAATAATACAACAATTAGTATTAAAATCCCAATCTCATTATCAGACATAATTTTCCCACACCCTTAATTTTTAACAACAAAAGCAACCCACTGATCTTGATGAACTTCTTCAATTAAATGTAAATTATGTTTTTTTATCGCATCTAATACAACAAGTTTTTTCTCATCTAAAATACCTGATAACACCATTATTGCATTATCATTCATTATATTTTTTAAATCTCCCATAATTTCTGCTAAAACATTGTGCAAAATATTAGCTAATACAAAATCAAATTTTTCATTAATTTTATCGGCTGTATTTAGTTCAAAAGTACATTCAGCATTATTTTTTATAGCATTTTCTTTCGCAACATCTATTACAGTTTCATCATTATCACAGCCATAAGCATAAGACGCACCGAACTTTTTAGCACAAATAGCTAAGATTCCAGAGCCCATACCAATATCTGCGACTTTTGCTCCTTTTGACATATGCTTTTCGATAGCTTTCATACATAATTGTGTAGTTTGATGTGTCCCTGTCCCAAATGCACATCCAGGCTCTAATCGAATCACAACTTCATTTTCTTTTGAAGAATATTCAAGCCAATCCGGAACTATTACAATTTTCTCAGTAACTCTTGTAATATCCCATTTTTCTTTCCATTTTTTTGACCAATCTTCATTTGGCTTATTTGAAATTACATATTCCCAACTACCTAATTCTTCATCAGATAATCCTCTAGACTTTAAAAGATCACGTTCTTGTTTTAAAATATCTGATAAATTTTGAGGTTCTTCTGTCAAAAAGACTTTCAAAGTCCCTTCCGTTGTAGATATCATTTCCAAATCTTTATAAACTTCTTCTGCCAAAACAACACCCTCACAAGGAAGCATTTCAAAACAGAATTCAGACACAACATCTTCTAGGTCTGGATTGATTTTTATTTGTAATTCAAAATAATTATTCATTTTTATTCATATACCTTATTCAAAAATTCTAAAAACTAAAAATTACTGTAAAAATACACCCATTTTTCTGAATTTTTGATAACGTTGCTCTTTTAAATCTTCAACAGACAATTTTGACAATTCTTCTATACTATCTAAAATTGTCTTTTTCATATTTGCAGATACTTCTTCATAATTGGTGTGAGCTCCACCAGTAGGTTCTTTTATTTCGCCATCAATAATATCAAATTGCATTAAATCTTTAGCTGTAATTTTCAATGCATCTGCAGCTTCTGAAGCTTTTGTAGCATCACGCCACAAAATAGATGCGCAACCTTCTGGTGAAATAACTGTATAATAAGCATGTTCAAGTAAAAACACCTTATCAGCAACAGCTAAGCCTAAAGCCCCACCAGAGCAGCCCTCACCTGTAATAATTGCAATTACAGGAACTTTTAATTTTGCCATTTGCATTAAATTAACAGCAATTGCACCACCTTGGTTAGTTTCTTCAGCACTAATCCCTGGATATGCCCCAGGGGTATCAATAAGAGTAACAATAGGAATATTAAATTTGCTAGCATGTTTAAACAAACGTAATGCTTTTCTGTAACCTTGAGGTTGAGGCATTCCAAAATTATATTCCAAGTTTTCTTTTGTGGATTTACCCTTCATAGTTCCAATAATCATAACAGGCTTACCGTCAATTTTAGCTAATCCTCCGATAATAGCTCTGTCATCCATACCTTCTCTATCACCATGAAGTTCAATAAAATCTTCACAAATATTATTTACATAATCCAAAAAATTAGGACGTTCAGGATGTCTCGCAATTTGCAACTTTTGAGAAGGCTTCAAGTTAGAATATAATTCTTTTCTATAATCTTCTGCCTGTTGTTCAAAAGTTTCTATTTCTTTATTAAGATCCATGCCTGACTCCAAACTTATTTTCTTTAATTCTTCAATTTTTTCTTGAATTTCTAAAATAGGTTTTTCAAAATCCAAAACTGCTGTCATTTTTTCATACCTCATACTATGCACATTTATGCATTTCTAAAATCTTAGCTAATGTATCTCTTAACTCTTTTCTAGGAGATACGACATCTACTTGCCCATATTTTAAAAGATATTCAGCGGTCTGAAAATCTGAAGGCAATTTTTGTCTAATTGTTTGTTCAATAACTCTACGTCCAGCAAAACCAATTCTAGCACCTTGTTCAGCAACAATAATGTCACCAAGCATACCAAAACTTGCAGTTACACCGCCAAATGTAGGTTCTGTCAATAAATTAATATATAATAACCCTTCATCATCTAATTTAGATACCGCACAAGATGTTTTTGCCATTTGCATCAAACTTAATGCACTTTCTTGCATTCTTGCACCACCAGACGATGTAATAGCTAATACCGGCAATCTTAATTCAATTGCTTTTTCAATAATTCTTGTAACTTTTTCTCCTACAACACTGCCCATAGATCCACCCATAAAATCAAAATCCATAACAGCTGTTGCTACTTTATGTCCTTCAATTGTCGCAATTCCAGCAATCACAGCATCATTTAAACCGGTCTTTGCTTGAGCTTTTTTAACTCTATCTTTATAGCTTTCTGTATCTATAAACTCTAAAGGATCATCAGGTCTAATTTCTGTAAACAATTCTTCAAAAGAATTTTCATCAAATAACTGTTTAATTCTAGTTCTTGCATTTATTCTAAAATGATAATCACACACTGGGCATACCATATCATTTTTCACTAAATCTTCTTTTAATAATTGAGCATCACAATGAACACATTTTGTCCATAAATTAGGATCCATATCAAGCTCTACACGACCTTCTAATTCTCTTCTTTGAATTTGAGCTTGTTTACGTTTTTCAAACCAATCTTGAACTGTCATATTAAATATCCCTTAAAAAATCAAATATAATACAAAACTATTATACTCAAAAAAAAATTTAATAGCAATTTTTTACATTTACAGATTTTACAAAAGTATGCTAAACGTAAAGAAATTATCAAATATATCTTTTGGTCAACTTAATTTTCACAAAAATGGAGACAGATTAGTCTTTGATGACTTCACTTGCAAAGACAGCAATAATGAAGATTGCTTTGTAAAATCAGAAAAAGATATATTAGATAATTTTAAAGAAACAGTTAAAATTTATCAGTCAAAAAATCTAAAACAGCATGTCGCAGAAAATAAAAATCATTTTTACAATGAAATTAAACAAATTTATGATGATTATATGGAAACCCTAAATCCTACACAATACAAAAAAGGATATGGTTCCATAATGCATCTTTGTAACATAATGGGACTTTTAGAAAATAACTATGACGAAATTCTTTTTTCTTCTTATAGAAAAGCTATCTATTTTCATTCAAAATTAAAATTTGAACCAAAAATAAAAAAATTAGAAGATATAAAAAAACACCTACAAAAAGATATTCTGGATAAAGATTTACCTGATGATATGCAAACTTTTAAAGAAAAAGCTTTAAAGATTATTCAAAATGTAAATTCTCCTCAAGAAAATTTGATTAAATCAGGAAATTCTCTAATAAATGATTTTATTCAAACAGTAATAAAAAAAGGTCTTGATAAAGAGAAATATGGAATATTTGAAGGTATTACAATGCACCTTACAAAAGAAAAAATTCTTAACAACAAAAACTTTTATAATAAATTATTCAGCACATTTCATATTGACTATCTAATAAAATAAATCAATTTTTAGGTCTATTAGTAAAAAACTTTTTCATATCATCAGAAATCTGAATATTTTGTAATGCCATATGATACTTTCTTAAATTTGCAATAGCTTCTTGTTCCTCTAGCAAATCTCTTTTAGGCATTTTTATAGAAGCTTTTACTTTTTCAAACTCAGTAGGTGACTTACGATTAATAAATTTTGCAATAATCTCGTCAATATTACTACCACCAATCCCATATTTTGATGCTACTTCTGCAGTATCTGCACCTTGAGGTAAAGTGTATAACCAATTTACAGTAAGGCTATCCCCCTCTGAAATACTGTTAATTCCTCTTTGGTGAGGTGTATACATAATATCTGCTGGATTATGACTATGCCCTAATCCTATTGCATGCCCAATTTCATGCAAAATAGTATGATATACTTCATTTTCGTCCATGTAATCAGCATGTACTAACCCCTCAGTTAATCCTATAGCAACCTCAGCACCATATAATCTGTTTGAACCGTCAAAATTAAAATAACAATGACCTAAAGCCTTTCTTTCAACTCTTTTCCAATCTACATTCACATTAGACTCTAAAAGAGTATTTACAACTTGAAAAGCAACTTTCCCCCTTGTTGCTTGTTGCCACTCATTCAAAGCTCTTATAACCATTTCTCTATATTTATATTCTTGCCCCTGCTTTGAATAAAATTTCATAGGCGCAATATAAACTTTTAAAGGCATAAAAGTCCAACGCATTATCCTGCCATTTTTTAAAGATTCAGCAACATAAGTGTATTTTTTCATATTTTTATTATATAATAAATTGCGGTAAAAACCAATTGTGTTACAATGGATATTACAGAGTTTTATAATTTATACAGACTTAGGAGAGAAAACTTATGAACATTATGCAAATGATGAAACAAGCTCAAGGCTTGCAAAAAAAATTAAAAGACACTCAAGAAGAACTTGCTAATCTTGAAATTACAGGAGAAGCTGCTAATGGTGCTGTAAAAGTAATTTGTGACGGTCAAGGTAGATTCAAATCAATTAAACTTTCTGCAGAAGCAATCAATCCAGAAAACCCATCAGCTATTGATTCTGACACAGTAGAAATGCTTGAAGATATTATTTCTTCAGCTATTAAACAAGCTAGTGATAAAGCTGGTAAAACTATGGAAGAAAAAATGAAAGCTGTAACAGGCGGAATCAATATTCCAGGGTTAAACTTCTAATGATTTACCCTAAATCAATAGCTTCTTTGATAGAGCATTTTCAAAAGTTCCCTTCAGTAGGGCCTAAATCTGCTCAACGTATGGCATTTTACTTATTAAGAATGCCTAAATCTGAAGTGGAAAAATTCGCTCAAAGCATGATAGAAGCTAAAGAAAACACAAAAACATGTGAAATTTGTTTCAATCTATCATCAACAAGTCCTTGTGAAATCTGTCAATCAAACCTTAGAGATAAATCTACAATATGTGTTGTCGCAGAAACAAAGGACTTAATAGCTATTGAAAAAACTAATGAATATAAAGGCTTGTACCATGTACTTCAAGGTCTAATTTCGCCAATGGACGGGATTGGAGCAGATGATATAAGAATAAAAGAGCTATTAAACAGACTTACCGATGAAAAAGTAAAAGAAGTTATTTTAGCTCTCAGTCCATCTGTAGAAGGAGAAGCTACAAGCCTTTATTTAAATAAACTAATCAAACCTTTTGGTGTCAAAATCTCTCGCATTGCCTTTGGCCTACCTGTTGGTGCTGATTTAGAATACGCCGATGAAATAACAATTGCTAAAGCTATTGAAGGCAGACGCGAACTTTAAAAACGAAGAGGATAATCTTTATTAATTTTCCACCCGTCATGAATTATTAAAGCGGTACAAAAGTTTCTATAATCTTTATTTTCATTCCCACATAAATTTAAAAGAAGCTTTCTATCATTCAAAAAACCACCATATGGTCTAAGACCGGAAGAAGATAAATTAAAAGTAAAATATTTAGTACCAGTACATAAACTGGAAAGATTGGAACCATTACTGCATTTTTCAATATCATTTGCATATGGGTAAAAATACATATCAAAAACTTTAGACATTCCAGACTTTCCATACCTAATACCAAAAGCGCTGCCATCCGCAACACGAATCCAAACTCTATAGCCGTATTTTTCTTTTTCCACAGACGCAGAATTAAAATATTTTGCCAAATATTTATTGTACCAATCCAAAGATCCTGTTTGAGAATTAGAATCTGCATCATCCCAATATTCAAAAGGTCCATTATCATTCTCGGATAAAATTATTGCTTGATTAAATGTGGTATAAAACTTTTTTAAACGAGTTTCAACGACCTGTTTTTTATGATTATAAATAAAACCCGGAATTGTAAGAGCTGCAACGACTCCAATTATTCCTAAAGTTATAAGTACTTCCGCAAGTGTAAACGCAAGAGAAGAGCCTAAATTACGCCCCCCCCCCGATTTTCTAATCTTTTCATAATCCGCTCCTTTCTCTTTTTTTATTATAACAAATTTCCACAATTTTTCAAGAATAATTGTTACCAAGATATATAATTGCTTTTAATTAAAAATTACGATAAAATTCCATGTATGAAAGAAAAATCTTTGGTAGAAATTAATAATTTATTTGTAGAATATACAACTAACAAAGGCATTCTTGGTGGAAAAAAAATAATTCATGCAGTAAATGGGGTTTCTTTAGACATACATAAAGGGGAAATTCTTGCAATTGCGGGAGAATCAGGCTGTGGAAAATCTACACTCGCTAAAGCTATTCTAAAATTAGAACCATCAAAATCAGGTGAAATCTTATTTAATGACAAAAATATACTATCTCTAGGCAAAAAAGAGCTTAAAGATTTTAGAAAGCATGCACAAATGGTATTTCAAAACCCATATGCGAGTCTTAACCCTAAAATGAAAATTATTGATATCTTAAAAGAACCTCTTGAAATTAATACAAATTATTCAAAAGAAAAAATTCTGGAAATTGTTAAAGAGAAAATAAAACTTGTCGGATTAGATGAAAATTGCCTTGATTTATATCCTCATGAATTTTCCGGAGGACAAAGACAAAGAATTGCAATAGCCAGAGCACTTGTACTTAATCCGGAATTTATACTTGCAGATGAACCTGTGAGTGCACTTGATGTTAGTATTCAAGCTCAAGTTATAAATCTTTTAAAAGAATTAAAAGAAAAATATAATTTAACAATAATTTTAATTACACATGACATGAGCGTTATTGAATACTTAGCTGATCGTGTTGCTATAATGTACTTAGGTGAAATAGTAGAAATTGCTCAAACGGAAGAAATATTCAAAAATCCACTTCATCCTTATACAAAAGCACTACTTAGCTCTGTTCCACAAATCAACAAAACAGATAAAAAAATAATCTTAAAAGGAGATCTTCCTTCACCAGCTAACCCTCCAAAGGGTTGCAAATTTCATACAAGATGTCCTTATGCTATGGAGAAATGTAAAACCTGCATACCAAAAGAAAGTGGGATTAGACATAAAGTCAGATGTTTTATATATGATTAACATACTTTGGCAATTTTTTATATTGAGGTGTTTTATGTTGGTATGATTAAAGTTCTACAAACAGCGAAGTTTCCCCTAAAAATTTGCAAAGGTAGTTACGAAGAAAGAATTGCACTTGCAAAAGATTTTAACAAAAAATTCTTTAATGAAATAAGTCAAAAATTTAAAACTAATGAAATTACTTTTGATGTTTTTACAAAAACATTAAAAGAGAACACTCCTGAAAAAATTCAAATCGAGGTAAATGAATATGGCACCAAAAAAGGCGGCTGTACCAGTTTTAAATTAAACAAAAACAAAAATGGGATTGAAGGACTTTTAATGTTTTTTGAAACAAATTCCTATAATAAAGGAATACGACTATTAAACACTGATATAACCCTGCATGAAACTTTCCACTATTTTAGTCACCTTGCAAACCCAAAACACACTGCAAGAGTATGCAAAATGTATGAAAAAGGTCTTTTGGATAAAACAGAAAAATTCTACAATGAAAATTTATATACAAAAAAAGAGATTAACATAAACAAATTAAAAGAAAATCTCAATCAATTTTTAAAAGATTTCACCATGCAAGATCAAATTGAATTTTTACAAAATTGCAAATACAGAATGATTGAAGAATACAATGCTTTTGAGGAAGGTTATAAATACCTTGATAAAATTCAAGATGAACATCCTAATTTGATATGTGAAAAAATTTACGGAAACGAAAAAGAAGAATACAATTTCCCTGAAAAAATTAAAATTGTAACAGATAAACTTAAAGAAGTTATTGATAAAAACAGAAAAAGTTAATTTGTTTATGCTAAAATCCAAATATGGACAGAAAAATTGTTACAACAAATAGAAAAGCTTTTCATGACTACAGTATTATTGAAAAATATGTAGCAGGGATTGTGCTGACCGGAACAGAAATTAAATCAATTCGCAAAAATGCAATTAATTTAAAAGACAGCTTTTGCAAAATTGAGGACAATGAAATTTTTCTGTACAAATGTCACATTTCGCCATATGAACAAGGAAACAGATTTAACCACGACGCAGAAAGAATAAGAAAACTTCTGCTTACAAAAAAAGAAATTCTAAAAATGCAAACCAAAGTGAAACAAGACAATTATACAATTATTCCTCTTGAAGTATTCTTATCTCACGGGTTTGCCAAAATAGAAATTGGTCTTGCTAAAGGTAAAAAATTACATGATAAAAGAGATGATATAGCAAAAAAAGACCAGAAAAGAGAAATGGACAGAGCATCCAAAATCAGATACTAATTTGGAGATAATAATATGAAGGTCGTTATTTTAGGCAAAGGTGAAATGCTCGCAAATTTAATTGAGGGCACTCTTGATGCAAATTGTGAAATTGCAGGGATTTTCAGATACGAAAGGACTGTAATTCCTGAAATATTGCTCACTATAAAAGACTTTTTCAAAAGCTCTCCAGAGGTAACTTTAATAAAGCAACATAAATTCAATGAAATTAAACTAAAATCAGCTAATTCAGAAGAATTTAAAAAAGAAATTTTAAAATTAAATGCAGATGTAATTCTTGTCGGCACTTGGCGTGAAAAATTAAAAAAAGAAATTATCGACTTACCAGTAATTGCCTCAATAAATGTACATCCGTCATATTTACCTAAATACCGAGGTCCAAATCCTTACTTACAAACAATTTTGCATAGAGAAAAAAAATCAGGAGTAACATTTCATCTAATAGATGAAAAATTTGATAACGGAGCAATTCTTAAACAACAAGAAATTGATATCATGCCTGACGACACTTCAAAAGAACTTAAAGCAAGAACTGTCTATCAAGCAAGAAAGTTATGCTCAACAATATTAAATGACTTAGATTCTGGAATAATAATCCCAGTTACTCAAAACGAAAAAGAAGCAACCTATTTCCCAAATATTAAACCTGAGGATATGATGCTAAATTTCAAAAAAGAAAATGCAGAAGAAATTCACGCAAGAATAAGAGCATTCCACCCTTGGCTACCTTGTTATGTAACAGTAAAAAATAAATATATTATTCCAAATCCATACAAACTTAAAATATTGGATGAAGAACATACAACTAAAATTTTAAACAAAAATAAAATACAAAACCCAAAAGTTGGGGACATAATCAATACAAATTATAAATCCCGTTCTATCACAGTATTATGTAAAGATTGGAAATCCATAAAAATGGTCGGAGTTAATCTCTATGGATTTTTTAACCGACCATTCACAAGATTATTTCTTAAAAATCTGCTTTAAAAATTGTAATCCCTTCCGCCTTCTTCAATCTTTTTCAAATCTTCTGCAACTTTCAATTTAACACATTCAGGAGATTCTAAGATTTTTAATTCATTCTGGATTAAATCATTTCCAACTTTTTTAGTTTCCTCTGAAGCGTAATCTTCTAAATACTCTTTTAAAGTTAAAATAGCATTCGGATGACAGAAATTGTGGATTTGTTTTTCCTTACAAATTTCCATAAATCTGTCACCAGTTCTACCGTTACGGTAACAAGCAGTACAGAAACTAGGTAAGTATCCAAGTTCCATTAGCCACTTTATAACTTCATCTAACGGACGTCTATCTGATACATCAAACTGTGCAGATTCTTCTTTTTCTGGCATTGGATTAAAATATCCGCCAACACTTGTCTTTGAACCACCAGAAATTTGAGAAATACCAAGTTCAAGAACTCTTTTTCGACATTCAGCACTTTCTCTTGTAGATACAATCATACCTGTATAAGGAACTGCAATTCTTATACACGCAACGATTTTTGCAAAAGTATCATCATCTATTCCGTTATCAAATACATCAGGATCAATATCATCAGCTCTACGAATTCTTGGAACACTAATTGTATGAGGACCAACACCGTATACAGCTTCTAAATGCTCTGCATGCATTAATAACCCAGCAAATTCATAACGGTATAATTCAAGCCCGAATAAAACACCTAAACCGACATCATCAATACCACCTTGCATAGCTCTGTCCATAGCTTCTGTGTGGTATTTATAATTATATTTAGGTCCTGTCGGATGGAGTTTTTCATAACTTTCTTTATGGTAAGTTTCTTGGAACAGAATATAAGTTCCAATACCTGCTTCGTGTAACTTTTTATAATTTTCAACGGTTGTGGCTGCAATATTAACATTAACTCTACGGATAGAACCATTTTTATGTTTAATTCCATAAATTGTCTTAATAGACTCTAAAATATATTCCAAAGGGTTATTAACAGGATCTTCTCCTG
Organism: Candidatus Gastranaerophilales bacterium; assembly: GCA_944326635.1. Taxonomy (GTDB): domain Bacteria; phylum Cyanobacteriota; class Vampirovibrionia; order Gastranaerophilales; family Gastranaerophilaceae; genus Stercorousia. The sequence goes on from CALVEU010000032.1 coordinate 11,055, forward strand.
CTTCTATCGCTAAACGCTTATGTCCCATATCTTGCAAAGCAATAACTTCATTTTTTATCTCCTCTTGAGTTAATTTTCTGCGAGGAATATGTTTGTTTTTCGCATGGTAAGGACAATAAACACAACCATTCACACAATAGTTAGATAAATAAAGAGGAGCAAACAAAACAATTCTATTACCATAATATTCTTGTTTAATTTTTTTAGCCAATTCAAAAATTTCTTTGTTTTTATCTTCATTTTCACAAGCTAAAAGAACTGATGCTTCTCTATGAGATAAGCCTTTGCCTAATTTTGCTTTCTCTAAGATTTTATCAACTAATTCCAAATTATTTTTATTTTCATCAGCATATTTTAACGTATCAAGAATTTCTTCATGTGAAATAAATTCATCTGCATCATGTGACTTTGGATTATACATACTCATTTTCTCCCCTTATCAAAATCATAATACAGCTATAAAAAATAAAAGTAAAGAAAAGATTGCAAAAACGAGAAATAAAAAAAGAAGTCACAAAAGACTTTTTTTTCTATTTACTTAAATTTCTAAAAATTAATCGATATTAAAACTATTTAATTTGTTTTTTATCAAAATCTAGACCAATTTGATTAATATCTTTACAATTTTGTTGATTTAACTCAGTTCCCTTTGTAAATAAATCATAGTTAAAATTAACAATTGAATTTCCAAAAGGAATTGCTAAACTAGGAAATAACTGTCCTTCATGAGGTACTCCTGCAGGAGCCACATCAAAATCTTTTGAATTGCTAATGTTTATTTTTTCTGCAACTAATACTCCGTTATATAAATAAGCACCATCACCTTTTGAATTAGTTACAGTTAATTCATCGCCTTCCAATTCTTTTTTATTAACAGAATCAACTGGACGGCCATTAGAATAACTATCTAAGGTAACTCTTGAGATATTTGAATTATCAATATTTAACTTATCTGAGTAAACAGTACCAAAAACTCTTAAATTACCAGTCTTAAAATTTTTTAATGATGTTTTTGTTGCATAATTATCATCATAAGATGGATTATTCGCTTCTATAACTGCTTTATTACCTTTTTTTTGAGGAGAAGTCCAAATTGTAACCCCATTATTCAAATCTATTTTTACTTTATCGCCATCTTTTTTTAAGCTGCTAACTTGTGATGGCTTATAAGTAATACCATAAGCAACTTTTAAATCTTGTTCATTCCCCATTTTATCCCCCTGTTCTTTTGATATAATAATAAAAAAAATCTATCCTTAAAAATTGCTTATTATAAAAAATAAAATAGCAATGTAAGTCAAATCCACAAGATAATCAAGGGATTTCAACTTAACATAACTTAATATTCATAAAAACAATAATTAAATAGCCTAAATTCTTACAACAAATCCACCGCCAATCAAGTGTTTCTCTTCAATATCATAAATAACACCAGACTGACCATTTGTTACAGAATTTACAGGTTCATAAAATTCAATATCTGCAAAATCATCAAAAAGCCTTACATGAGCCTTTTTATGTTCCATGTTATAACGAATTTTAACCCAAGCATCAAATTCTTTTTTCTCAATTGGGTATGTTAAATTCAAATTAGTTATTTTTAAATTTTTCTTATAATTATCTTCTTCTCTTCCAACATATACAATATTTTTTTCAGGATTTATATCTATCACATACAAAGGATAAGGAGCAGCAATACCAATTCCCTTACGTTGTCCTATTGTATATTGGTAACAACCGTTATGCACTCCCCACTTTTTACCTGTTAAAATATCTATAAAATCACCTTTATTTTCACCTAATTTCTCTGACAGGAATTTTTTTGTAGTCATAGGCTTTTGAATAAAACAAATATCCTGACTTTCTTTTGAATCTTTTGGAGGTAGATCAAAATCCTCTGCAATCTTTTTTACTTCAGTCTTTTCATAATGATATAGAGGAAATATTGTCTTAGATAACTGTTTTTGTCCTAAACGATAAAGAAAGTATAATTGATCCTTGTGTTCATCTTTTGCAGGATATAACTTATAAATACCATCAACACATCTAATATCTGCATAATGACCTGTTGCAAATACATCTGCTTTTAACTCATTAATTGCATAATCGAAAAGCACGCCCCATTTAATAAACTGATTACAGACAATACAAGGATTAGGTGTTTTCCCTGACTTATAGGCATCTACAAAATAATCAATAATTTTTTCTTTGAACAAAGAAACAGCATCAAATACATGCAAATCAATTCCAAGTTTGTCTGCTACACGTTTTGCATTCTTTACAACAATATCTGATGCCACAGAATCTATCATACGACCTGTTAGGCCTACAACCTCATACCCTTGTTTTTGAAGCAAAAGAGCTGTGACAGAACTGTCAACACCACCACTCATTGCAACAACAGCTTTTTTAGACATACTTTCCATATCAAAATATTAACATAAAAATTGACTTGATAGTATTCGGATAGTAAAATTAACATATTAATAAGGAGAGTTTTATGGAAATTAAATCAGTAATATTAGCTGCCGGCAAAGGCACAAGAATGAAATCAAATACATCAAAAGTTTTGCACAAAATCTTTGGAAAGCCGATTCTGGGATATGTTCTTGACAATTCAAAAAATATTGTAAGCGAATCTTTTGTAATTGTCGGACATCACGCCGAAGAGGTTACGGAATTTGTAGAAAAAAATTACACCAATGCAAAAACCATTCTGCAATCACCGCAATTAGGCACAGGTCATGCTGTTTCAATGGCTTGTCCGTATCTTGAAAACTTTGACGGACAGGTAATTATACTTAACGGAGATTTGCCGTTAATGACGGAAGAAAGTATCAGAAAATTTATTGAATATCACAATTCTAAAAATTCTGACCTTACAATAATGAGTACAATACTTGATGATCCTGCAAATTACGGCAGAATTATCAGGGAAAAAGATGATTCTCTAAAATGTATTGTGGAAGCAAAAGATGCGACACCTGAAGAAATCTCCGTTAAAGAAATTAATGTCGGAGTTTACCTGCTTAACTGGAGCAAAATTAAGCCTGCATTCTCGCAATTAACAACAAACAATGCGCAGGGAGAATATTACCTGACGGATATTATCGGCTGGGGCAAGAAAAATAACCTCAATGTCCACGCCTATATACTTGAAAACAGCGATGAAAGCTACGGAATAAATTCACGCAAAGACCTTGCTTATGCAACAAAAGTTATGAATGAAAGAAAGCTGAATTCACTGATGGATAACGGGGTTACAATTGTAGATCCTGCATCTACTTGGATTTCAGAAGATACAGAAATCGGAGCCGATACAATAATTTATCCGTCAACTTACATTGAAGGCAAAAATAAAATCGGTAAGAACTGCAAAATTGGTCCTTGTGCACACCTAAGAGGAGATGTTGAAATATCTGACAACTGCAAAATCGGTAACTTTGTAGAAGTAAAAAAAGCAAAAATTGACCATAACACAAATGCAGGTCACCTAAGCTATATAGGAGATGCAGAACTAGGTGCACACATAAATATTGGAGCAGGAACAATCACAGCAAATTATGATCCGATTACAAAAACAAAAAGTAAAACAATTTTAAAAGACAATGTTAAAATCGGTTCAAACACAGTACTTGTCGCCCCAGTAGAAATTGGAGAAGGTACAAATATTGGAGCTGGAAGTGTTATCACGAAAAACATCGGCGAATGGGCACTAGGTATAACAAGAGCACCGTTAAGAATTCTCGAAAACTGGGTTAAAAAGAAAATGTAAAAATAGATTAAAAAAATTCCCTTAAAGGGAATTTTTTTATATGCTAAAATTAAAACTATGAGCACAAAAGAAATAAAATGGACAATGTTTGTAATCACTGCAGTCGGCAATTTTATTGCCATGCTTGATTCTACAACTGTTAATTTAGCTCTTTATCCAATGTCTGTTGATTTACATGTTACGATGGGGCAAATCCAATGGGTAATGATTGCTTATATGCTTGTGCTCACTGTATTTTTACCATTTTTTGGAAAACTTGGCGATATATTTCCAAAAAATAAATTATACTCAATCGGTTTTGGAATTTTTGCACTAGGAGCTTTCTTAAATACAACAGCAGGAAGTTTTGGATTGCTGATTGCATACAGATGCTTAGAAGCACTTGGAGCATCTATTATGCTTTCAAACGCTCAAGCAATTATCGCAACAATTTTTAAAAACGAAAGACGAGGAAAAGCTCTCGGACTTAATGGTTGTTTGGTTGCAATTGGAGGAATGAGCGGACCTGCATTGGGCGGAATTTTAATAAATTCTTTCGGCTGGCATTCTGTATTTATACCATGCATTCCTGTAGCCTTAATCGGAGCATATTACGCCTACAAAGTGCTTCCACATCACGCTAAAATTGATATTACAAATTTCAAATTTGATTATAAAGGTTTTATCTATTTTACAATAAGTTTATTTGCACTACTGCTCGCAATATCTGAAGGACACAGCTGGGGTTGGAATTCATTAAAAATAATTTCTCTTGGCATAATTACATTGATATTTGGAATATTATTTTATATTAGAGATCATAAAATTAACTACCCTTTAATCAATTTTTCAATGTTCAAAATCAAGCCATTCACATTTGGTAATTTGGCAGTAATGACATCTTATATGGCAATGTATACAAACAGTATTTTACTACCATTCTTTTTACAAGAAATACTTAAGTATAACGCATTAATAACAGGTCTTTTAATATTGCCTTATTCTGTTACATTATCTTTTATAGCTCCGATTGCAGGAAGATTATCAGGGAAATACGGAAGCAGGCAATTAACAATTGCCGGACCAATTTTATATTGCATAGCTCTTTTTTTATTTACGATATACAACAAAAATGTTGCAATGTGGCAAATAGTTTTTGCTTCAGGACTTATGGGAATAGGTAATGGCCTGTTCCAATCACCATCGAATAACGCTATTATGACTAGTGTTCAAAAACATGAAGTAGGTATAGCATCAGGGATTTTAGCACTATCAAGAAATATGGGGAATATACTTGGAGTAGCAGTCACAATTACATTATTTGAAACATTTAGAAACATTTTTATAGAATCAGGCAAAGTTTATGATTTAGCATTTTTATTCTCATACAGAACAACTATGTGCTTTGGAATTCTATTTGGCTTATCTTGCCTTACCTTTGCATATATTGCTTACAAACCTCACAAAACTACACATTAAACTTGAAAATTAATTATCACTAATATAAAATATGAGTGTAAAGTTTACACTAAACAATCAACTTATAAATGGCAGGGAACTATGACAACACAAAACGAAAATATAAGAAACATTGCGATTATCGCACACGTAGACCACGGCAAAACAACACTTGTAGATTGTCTTTTAAAACAAGCAGGTGCTTTTAGATCAAACCAACAAGTACAAGAACGTGTACTAGACAGTAACGATTTAGAAAGAGAACGTGGAATTACAATTTTATCAAAAAATATTTCTATCAATTACAAAGATACAAAAATCAACGTTGTAGACACACCGGGGCACGCAGACTTTGGCGGAGAAGTAGAACGTGTATTAGGCATGGTAGATGGAGCATTACTAATTGTTGATGCTGCAGAAGGTCCAATGCCTCAGACTAGATTTGTATTATCAAAAGC
>CALVEU010000033.1 GCA_944326635.1 Candidatus Gastranaerophilales bacterium
TGTTCTAGAGTGAGTGCAGGGTTAGTTTTGGTTATTTCATTTACACAACTCCATTTGAAAAATCCTCGAAGTGATGCAATTTTTCTCATAATACTTGTAGGTGAAAACATCTTTTCATGCAGGTTTCTGACATATGTGTTGATTTTAGATCTTTGAATATCGTTAATATCAACATCACCGCAAAATTCGAAAAAATCGCTTAAATCTCTCCTGTATGCTTCAAGAGTATTTTCAGCAAGACCTTTTTCAATTTCCAGATAATCTAAGTATTCTGATAAAACTTGCATATTCATATGCTTAATTCTACTACATATTTCGTTTAATGACATTCAGCGTTTATATGATATAATTAGAATGAACAAAATTTGTACATAAATCGTTCTATAATTGGAAGATTTTTTGTAGAAAGGGTAGAAAAATGAAAAAAATATTATCTATATTAGTTGTATTTACAATGTTTGTAATGACAGGATTACAAGCTTTTGCAGACAGTGCTCAAGAAGCTTTGAATTTCTTTAACAGCTATGTATCTGCTGCAAATTCATATAGTCCGACAGTTGCAGGTATGTATTCTCCAAATGCAAAAATTATAAGACAGGTTGTAAAACCAAATGGTGAATTGGTAAATGTATCTACAAATACTGCAACTTACATAAAACAAATGAAAATAGGTCAAGCAGGTGCTAAAATGAGAGGTTACAAAAATACTTATACAAATGTATCTGTAATATCTTTAGGAAACGGAGCTTACAAAGTTAGTTCTTTAAGACAACCAAAAGGTGAAACTTATAAACTTAAAACATATATGATAGTTAAGAAAATAAACGGTAAATGGCAAATTACCGAAGAATTAATGCAAACAAAAGAACAGATTTTCTTAAAGTATGCTAATAAAAAATAATAGAGGATTATGCTGGAAAAGTTTAGATTTTTAACTGCGGGAGAAAGTCATGGTAAGTGCTTAACCGCAATTATAGAGGGAATACCTTCGGGATTTGTAATAAATCCCGATTTTATAAATAAAGAATTAAAACGTCGTCAAGGCGGTTATGGCCGCGGAGGACGTATGAAAATCGAATCAGATATCGTTGAAATTACATCAGGTGTTCGGTTTGGAAAAACTTTGGGTTCTCCTATCACTCTTGTTATTCAAAACAAAGATTTTGAAAATTGGCAAAAGATTATGAGTGCGGATCCTCAAGATTTTACAGAAGAAAAAGCTTTTTCAAAGTATCGTCCCGGACATGCAGATTTTGCAGGTAGTGTAAAATATAATCAAACTGATTTGAGAAATATTTTAGAACGTTCCAGTGCAAGAAAAACTGCAATAGAAGTGGCAGTCGGAGCTTTAGCAAAACAAATTCTTGAACAGTTTAATATAAAATGTCATTCAAAAATCATTCAAATTGGTCAAGGTAAGACAGAAGAAGAATTTAAAAATGAAATAGACAAAGCAAAAGAAGCTGGAGATACTTTAGGGGGAAATTTTGAGGTAATCTATGAAAATTTACCGGTAGGTCTTGGCTCTTTTGTGCATTGGGATAGAATGCTTGATGGTAAAATTGCTCAGGCTGTAATGAGTATTCCTGCTGTAAAATCTGTTTCTATCGGAAATCAAGATGCTTATAAAATGTTGGGAAGTGAATTCCACGATCAAATGTATCTTGAAAACGGAAAAATTGTAAGAAAAACAAATAATGCTGGTGGAATTGAAGGTGGTATGACAAATGGTGAACCGCTTGTAGTAACTGCTGTTATGAAACCGATTCCTACTTTAAGAAAACCATTAAAAACAGTTGATTTAAAGAATATGGAGCAGACAGAAGCTCATTTTGAACGTTCTGATACATGTGCTGTAGAGGCTTGTTCTGTTGTGGCAGAAAATAGAATTGCCTGCGTGTTGTTAGATGAATTTCTTCTAAAATACGGCGGTGACAATTTTGAGGAAATAAAAAATAGACTTTAAGACAGCTTTACAATAAAATTCGGCCCATGATAGTATAAAGCTATGCTAGAGTTATTTTTAACAGGTTCTGATGACACATCGGATAAAATATTTGTAACTGCCGGTCTTACTGCTACAATGCAGAGTTTAGGCTATTCTTGCGGTGTATACAAACCTGTTGATACCGGTATTGTAAAAATAAACGGTTTTGAACAATCTTTAGATATTGCTTTTATAAAGTATACAGATCCTTATGTAAAAACATATTATTCATATTTATTAAAGCAAAAATCGTCTCCTTTGATTGCAGCTGCAGCAGAAAATATTGCAATTGATAAAAACACAATCCTTAATGATTTTCAAAAAATTCAAAATATACATGAATGTTTGATAGTTGACGGTGTATCAGGTCTTGCAACGCCTTTTGGTAAAAATTTTTTGGAAGAAGATTTAATAAAAATGCTTGATTTACCATTATTAATGGTAGTTTCTGCTAGATCTTCATCTATAAATAATGTAATTTTGTCAATTAATCACGCTTTAGAAATAGGTATAAATTTTCGAGGTGTAATTTTAAGTAATTATCCAGAAGCAACAGATGATGTAAATATAAAATTATTGCCAAGGTTAATTGAAGAATATACAAATGTGAAAATATTAGGAATTTTGCCATCGTTTGAAAAAAACGTAAATCCAAATGATTTGATTACAGAAATATTAAACGGTGTTGATATTGAAGCTGTGTTTGGAATACCGATAGCAAAACTACAAATGTAACAATTTATTAAAAAAGACTATAATCATCTGTATTTAAGGGGTATAATGTTCTAAATGTGAATATGAAATTAAAAAAAGGCAAAAAATAAAATATTCATGTTTTATAAATAATAGAATGTGTGTAAAATTGAAAGGTTATAAATGTCTGCAATTACTCCAACAAATAATTTTTATAAAAAAATAGAAGCATATAAAAAATCATTACAACAAAACAGACCCAAAAATATGACAGATGCTCAATTTAATGAACAAGTTGAGCGTTATACAGTTGGTTTGCAAAGAGATGAATTTAAACGTTCTAATAAAGAAAATGGTAGAAATTTTGCAAAAGATCTTTCAATGGAAAAAAACGGCACCGCAAAAGCTATTGAAGAAAAGCAGTTTGCAGAAGCTTTAGAACAAGAAAAACAATGGCTAGAAGCATCAAGAAAACCTAAAATAGCACAAGGTATGCCGGTTAATAAAAATAGAGCAGATGCTGTAAAAGAACGCCAAATCGGTTCTCAATTAAAAGGTGAAATAAAACAGTTATCCCATATTGAAAATCTTGAAATGCGCGCAGAAAGCGGCAATTCTTCTCCTTTGAAAAAAGCTAAAATAAAAAGAAGTGCAGAAAAACAAATTCGTAATTTAATAGATAGAATACTTAAAAGAACACCAGATTATCATATTTATGAAGATAAAGTAAATTCAAAACGAGTTCAAAGAAGAATAAGGAATTATGAAAGTTCTCATAATAATATAAAAGAAACAGTAAAAGAGAATACAAAAAATCTTTCTAAATTGTCTTGGAAAGGTAAATTAGGTATTGCAATGGCTGCATTAGGAGTTATTGGTGGTGTATTTTATGCAGGTGCAAATAAAGATGCTCAAAAAACAAATCAGATAAATAACGCAGCATAAAATGTAACAAATTGTAATATTATATACTTTTCATATAAGAAAAAGTCAATTTTTTCTTAACAAACTTTTTTATAAATATATAAAGAGGTATAATTATTTTATGGATAAAAGAGAGTTTACCGTAATTGAAAATGAAACTAAAACAGAAGAAAAGATTCAAAAGAAAACTGTTCTTCAGACAAATCCTATTATGAAAAAATTTGTAGAGTTTCATCAGGAAAATATCGGTAAATTCAATGTAAAAGATCTTTTTAAGAAATAATGTACCAAATAAAAAATCAAATTTACCAAGATATGACAAAAACACAGAAATCAGCTCTGTGTAATTTTTTGCGTGCGTTAGTTAAAAAATCTCCGCAAATGTCAGTTGAAGATATTTATGACAAATTTGTAGAAGATGAAAGATATTACCTTGAAATAAATAATCCTCATTTTGAGTTTTTGGAAGATTATTTAGATAGTGATAAGTTTATGGAAGAAAGTATTCTTTATTTAAAAGAATGCCGTAGGTATTATGATTACAAGAAAAAACAAGAACCTATAATTCAAGCTCAAAAAGAATTTGAAAAGAAAAAAAGAGAGTTTTTAAAAGAAGTTAAAATGTCAAAGGAAGCTCCGACAAAAAAACAACTTTATTATTATGACCGTTTGTGTAAAAAATATAATATAGAAAAAAAAGAATTAACTTCAAAACTCGAAGCTCGTGATGAAATAGATAAAATATTAAATGAGCATGATTGTCGAAATATTAGTGAATAAAAGAAAATTATGGCAGAAAGTATGAGTATTCAAGAGATTATAAAAATATTAACAGATAGCGGTATAGAACAAAATGAAGCAAATGTTGAAGTTAAAATGCTTCTTGAACATTTTGCAAATTATGGTGTAAAAGATATTATTTCAGGTAACAAGCTGACAACTGAAAAACTTGAATTAGTAAAGGAAAAGGCTGAATTAAGAGCAAAAACAAGACAGCCTATTCAACATATAATCGGTTACGCAGATTTTATGGGGGAAAAGTTTATCGTAAATCCGTCAGTTTTAATTCCGAGAGATGAAACAGAATTTTTAGTAAGAAAAGCAATCGAGATAATTAATAAAAACAATTTCAAAATGGCTCTAGATGTTGGAACAGGTTCAGGTTGTATTGCTTGTATGATTGCAAAATATACACAATGCCAAATTATCGGGCTTGATATATCATCAGATGCATTGAATACAGCTCTTGATAATGCTTCTAAACTAAATTTATTTAATAAAGCAATATTTAGAAAATCTAATATTTTCTCCAATGTAAAACCAGGTGAAAGCTTTGATATAATTGTTTCGAACCCTCCTTATATTCCACCATCAGAAAAAGAGAAAATTCAAACAGAAGTTAAATTTGACCCAGAACAAGCCCTGTTTACTGGAGATGAAAAAGGTTTGGAGTTTTATGAAAAAATAACGAAAGATGCTCCAAGGATATTGAATAAAGGTGGATATTTGCTTTACGAATTGGGAATAGGTCAATCAAATGATGTTAAATCAATAATGGAGAAAAATGGTTTCCAAAACGTAGAAATAATCAAAGATTTAGCAGGAATTGACAGAGTAATGGTTGGGAATTTGTAATATTTAGTAATTTCAAAAAACAATTAGTTCAATAGTTTTATGCTATGTCTACGCATGTATTGTAACAGATGCGAGGGAAAAGTTTGAGTATTTAATATAACTTCAGACGATAGAACCCGAGTGCATGAGTTGAACAAAGCGATATTAAAATTGTTTGTAAAAAAAATAAGAAAATCGTAAAAAGCGACTATTAATAAGTCGTAAGCTATACCTACGCAAGTAGTGCAAGAAAATGCCGGCAATAGTGAGACTTGCCGGCACATTACTTTAATTTTCTTAAAGTAAAGAGGTGATGATTATATGTGAATTTAATTTACATAGTCGTATGGTTTGCTTCCTGTAGCTTTGTATAAGCTGATTGCATCTGTCATGCATTCAACTTTTTGTTGAGCTACAAGTTTTTCTATTGTAAGTAAATTTTCTTGATATTGAATTAAATCAAGTTTTGATATAACTCCCTGATTATATTTATGTTCGCTGTATTTATAATCAGATTTTTCTAAATTATATTGTTTAGTAGTTTGTAGCATTTTTTCTTTATCAAGTTTTGATGCAACTAATGCATCATTTACTTCTTGGATTGCTGTTAAATTAGTTTTATAATAGTCTTGCAAAATTCTTTCATAAGTTGCTTTTTTTAATCTTAAGTTAGCAATCAAAGAACCACCTTGGAACAATGGAGTCATTAGACCTCCGCCAAGACCAAGCAACATATTTTTTGTTGTAAATAAGCTGCCTAAATCTCCTGCATTAAATAATGCACCGCCTAAAATGTTAATAGATGGTAAAAATTCTTTTTTAGCAACTTTAACATCAATTCCAGCTTTTTCAACCATCAATTCAGCTCTCATATAGTCAGGTCTTTGAGTAATGATTTCTGATGGAATTTGAGATGGAACTGCTAATTGATAGTTTATGTCATCTAAAGATGTTCTTTTTAAAGAATTTGCATTTTCAGGACTTTCTCCGATAAGTACACACATTTGGTGTAATAATTGCTCTCTTTGTTTTTTCAACTCAATTAAATCGGTTTGGCCTTGAACTAATGATTTATTAGCTTTTACTGTATCTGCTGTAGAAGTTAGACCTTCTTTATTACTTGCAAGCATTAAATCATAAATTTCTTGTCTTATTTTAACAATTTGTTCTTGCAATGTAATCATTTTATCAAGATTGATAATATTAAAATAAGTTGATCCGACAGCTGATACAACTGATATATATGCAGCTCTTTCATCTAGTTTAGAACCTTCATATAATTTTTTTACTGCTTTTGTTTTGTTGTGATTTTTTAAGAAAATATCAGCTTCATATTGAACAATAATTGGCAGGCCGAAACCAATATCAGTACTTGTTGATCCTGGTGCTTTATACCAACCTGGACCAAATCCTGCTGCTACACTTGGTAATTCGTTTGCAAATTGTAATTTTACATTTTGGTAATATTCTTCTACATTAATTGTTGCCATTTTTAGGTCATAGTTATTTAAAATAGCTTTTTCAATGTATGAAGTTAAAATATCATCATTAAAATTGTTCCACCAATTCATATTCACATATGCGAATTTATAATCATCATTTTTTCGGTTAGCATTATTTTTCTTTGTAGGTTTAGTTTTTTTATTACTTTTTTCTACCATGCTTTTGAATTGTTTTGGGGTAGCAGTAGATTTTGTATTATTTTCCAGAGCAAAAACAGGCATGATATTCATGCTTAAAAAACTCATTAATAATGCTGTAGATAATAGCTTTTTCACTTTTTTTAATCCTTTGTTTTTAGTACTTGCATTTTTAATAATCATATGTTAGCATATTATTGTTGTAAATGCAACAAATTTTTTTTACAACAATAATTAAAATAATAAAAGAGTCTATAATGGAACAGATAGAAAAAGAAGAAATACAACGTTATACAGATAGTTTATATTATGAATTAGAACAAACAACAAAATTTTTTAGAGTATTTTCATTAAAATTCTTTAAAAAATTAAATGTAAATTTATCTCCTGATGAATATGTAACAATTGAAACTATTTTATGTAACGCAGGAATTTGCCAAAGAGATTTGGCTAAATTAATATTAAAAGATAGAGCAAATACAGGTAAAATATTAGACTCTTTAGAAGAAAAAGGTTATATTACAAGATTTGTAGATATGAAAAACAACCGTTTAGTAAGAAAAATGGGAGTGACTGAAAAGGGGAAAGAAGTTTATGATTCTATCACAGATAAATTACGAGCAGCAATTGATAAAATGAATGCTATTCCTGGTAGAAAAAATATATCTTCAAAAGAAAAAGAATTGTTAAGAGATATTTTAAAAAGATTTAGAGATAATTTAAGTAAAATGGTAGATATGCAAATATAAAAATGAGGTATAAAATGGACGAACAAAATATAAATACTGAATCAGAAAATGTTCAAACAGAAGAAAAAAAAGAACACAAACCATTTAAACGTTATATTGCAATAGGTGTAGGAGCTATAGTTGCAATCGCAGCAGGTTTTGTAATTCATGATGCATTATTATATCAATCAACAGATGATGCTTATGTAGAAACAACAACCGTTCAAGTTGCTCCAAGGGTAAGCGGTCAAATTACTGAAGTTTATATTACTGATAACCAAAAAGTTAAAGAAGGTGATTTGGTAGCTAAAATTGATCCTGCAGATTATGAAATAGCTCTTGCGCAAGCTGATGCAAAATATGAAAAAACTCTTTTAAATCAAAAAAATGCGAAAGCTAATTTTAAAGCAATGCAGACAAATATTGAAGTAGCTAAAAAAGATTTAGACAGATATAAAGCTTTGTATGAAAAAGGAGCTGTATCAAAACAAACTCTAGATACTGCTCAAGCAAAATATGATTCTGCTCAAGCAAACTTAACTCAATCAGAAGAAGCATTATTATCAGATAGCGGTAAAAAAGTTGCAGATGCTGATTTGAGAGAAATAAAAGCAGCTAGAGATAAAGCAAAATTAAATTTATCTTACACAAATATTTATGCACCTCAAACAGGTACAGTATCTTCAAGACGAGTAGAAAAAGGTATGTATGTAAATATTGGTTCTCCACTATTTGTAATTGTTCCTGAAAATGTATGGGTTGTTGCAAACTTTAAAGAAAATCAATTACGTCATATGAAACCTGGTCAAGAAGTTGATATTAAAATAGATACATACCCAAACAAAGTATTTAAAGGAAAAGTTGACAGTATTCAAAGAGCTTCAGGTGCTAAATCAAGTTTGTTCCCGCCTGAAAATGCTGTAGGATCTTTCGTTAAAATCGTTCAAAGAATTCCTGTAAAAATTGTATTCACAGAAAAAATTGATCCGAATGAATATAGCATTATTCCTGGAATGTCTGTAGTTCCAAAAGTAAGAGTAAAATAATAATAAAGTAAAAAACGGACAAAAATTAAAAAAGTCTGGTATATCGGCAAAAAGGATTACAAAGATAAAGGAGCCGTCAAGGCTCCTTTTAAGTAAAAGAATATATAGGAAAAAATATGTCTGCAGAACTAACTCAAGAAGAGTGGAAACCTAAAACAAATCCATGGTTAATAATTTTACCTGTTATGTTAGCAACATTTATGTACGCTTTAGATGAAACAGTTGCAAACGTTGCTTTACCTCATATTGCGGGATCTTATTCTGTAAGTTCACAGGAATCAATATGGGTTTTGACAAGTTATTTAATGGCAAGTAGTATTGTTATTCCAATGATAGATTTTTTCTGTAAATTTTTTGGAAGAAAAAACTTTTTTATGCTTGGTGTATTTATATTTACAATAGCTTCTTTTATTTGCGGAGTATCAAATTCTATTGGAATGATTGTAATAGCAAGAGCATTACAGGGTATTGGCGGTGGCTGTCTTATGCCTATGGCGCAGGCTATTACATTGGAATCATTTACAGGAGAAGCAAGAAACAAAGCAATGGCAGTATTTGGTTTAGTTGTAATTGTTGCTCCTATTTTTGGGCCTGTTTTAGGTGGATATATCACAGAAAATTGGTCTTGGCCTTATATTTTCTTTATTAATATTCCTGTAGGTTTTATTTGTATTACATTAGCAAAAATGTTTTTGGAAGATCCTCCTTATGTTCAAAAACAAAATAATATTCATTTGGATAAATGGGGATTTTTATGGCTATGTGTATGGCTTGTTCCTTTACAAATAGTTTTTGATAAAGGTAATGATGCTGACTGGTTTAATGCTACTTGGATTTGCTGGTTGACCGCGATTGCAGTATCCGGAGCTGTTTTGTTTTTCTATACACAGGTTAAGGGTAAAAATCCGCTTGTAAAATTAGATGTATTAAAGGATACGAATTATGTATTCGGTACAGTAATGTTAATTTTAATTAATGCTGTATTATTGGCATCTTTAGCAATATTACCTCAAATGCTTCAATATATGTTAGGGTATGATTCTTTTCTTAGCGGTTTAGCAATAATGCCCAGAGGATTAGGTTGTTTGACCGCATTGTTGATATTTGGCGGCCTTGGCGGAAGATTAAGTTATAGAACTTATGGTGTTATTGGGCTTATTTGTCTAGGTATTGGCGGTTGGATGTTAGGACTTTTAAACCTGGAAATAAATCCTATGAATATTGCAATACCTAATTATATATTCGGATTAGGACTAGTATTTTCATTTATGCCTATTACAACGTTATCTTGTATTACAATCCGAAATGACCAGATGACAAATGCTTCGGGTTTGCAAAACTTATTAAAAACTATAGGTGGAGCAATTGGTACATCTTTAGTTGCTACTATGATTTCAAGATTTTCTCAGGTTCATCAACATGGACTTGTAAAAAATTTAAGTATTTCAAATCCTGTGTTTATGGATAAATTAAATGCACTATCAGGAACTTTTATTCATCAAGCAGGTGATATGATGAATTCTACTTATATGGCAGGTAAAATGCTTTATAATCAATTAATTCAACAATCTACTTTATGTGCTTATATGACAACTTTTAAAGTTTTTTCAATAGCTTGTTTTATTTTGATTCCATTTATGTTTTTATTAAAAGGTGAAAAAAAATAGGAAATAATAATATATGTCTGAAAATAAAATAGAAAAAGAACAATGGACCCCGTCTGTTAACCCTTGGATAATGATTATCCCAGTAATGTTAGCAGTTTTTATATATGTATTGGACGGAACTATAGGAAACGTTGCTTTGCCTCACATGGCAGGAAGTTTTTCTGCCACTCGTGATGAATCAATGTGGATTTTAACAAGTTACTTGATTGCTGCAGGTATCGTAATTCCTGCTGTAGATTTTTTTAGTAAAGTATTCGGACGTAAAAACTTTTTTATAATAAGTATATTAATGTTTACAATTGCATCAATGCTTTGCGGTATGGCGAAAAATATTGAATTTATGATATTTGCCCGTATTTTGCAAGGTTTTGGCGGCGGTGGAATTTTACCGATTTCTCAGGCAATAATTATTGAAAGTTTTCCTAAAGAAAAACGTGGGATTGCAATGTCAGTATTTGGTATGGGGGTAATTCTTGCTCCTATTATCGGTCCTGTGTTGGGAGGTTGGATTACTGATAACTGGACTTGGCCTTGGATTTTTTACATAAATGTTCCGTTTGGCTGTTTGGCTGCAATTTTATCTCATAGATTAGTTGAAGATCCTCCTTATGCTAAAAAACAAAAAAATGTTAAAATTGATGGTAAAGGATTTTTCTATTTAACAATATGGCTTGTCACATTACAGACAGTATTAGATAAAGGTAATAATGCTGATTGGTTCAATGCAACTTGGATTTGTTGGACATTTGCAGTATCTTGTGTTGCTTGTATTTTATTTTTCCATTCGCAACTTACGAATAAAGAGTCTTTAATTGACTTATCAGTTTTTAAAGATAGAAATTTTTCAGCGGGTACTATAATTTCAATTGTAATTCAAGCAGTATTATACGCCTCATTAGCAATTCTTCCTCAATTTTTGCAAAGTATGTTAGGATACACAGCTTTTTTAAGCGGTGCAACAATGATGCCTAGAGGTTTTGGTAGTATGACTGCAATGATTTTAACAGCAACTTTAACTAATAAAATTGATAATAGGATATTAGTGGCTATTGGGTTATGTCTATTGGGCGGTTCAACTTTAGCATTTGGTTTTTTGAATTTGCAAATATCCAATATGAATATTGCTATACCTAACTTTATAATGGGTATTGGCATGGGGCTTTCTATGGTTCCTATTATGAATTTGTCTGTCGATACTTTAAAAAATGAACAGATGACAAATGCAACAGGTATTCAAAACTTATTAAAAAATATTGGAAGTGCAATTGGTACATCATTGGTTGCTACAATGCTTACGAGATTTGCTCAGGTTCACCAATATATGATGGTTGGAAAAGCTAGTGAATTAAATCCTGCATTTATTGAAAGAGTTCAATCAACAGCAGGAGCATTAGCTGCTTACACAGAACATACAGTATCTCAATATATGGCTCAATATTCTTTATACGGGCAATTGGTAAAACAATCGACTTTATGGGCATTTATAGATTCTTTCAGAATATTTGGAGCTTTATGTATTGCAGTAATTCCGCTTTTAATGTTAATGAAAAAATTGAAAAAAGCCTAAGATTTTTTAGGTTTATTTGAACCTATTTCAAAAATAATTCTATAAGCTAAATCTAAATCACGTTTATTTAAAGTTTTTGCAATATTGACAATTTCGTTGATTTTATCAATATTTGCTTCATCTCTATTGTCAAATAAAAACATTTGATATGCTTCAACATTCAAAGCTTTTATAAGTTTTTCAAATCTATCAAAACTTAAGGAATTTTTCCCATTTTCAACATAACCAAGAGAATTTGGTTGTAAATCAATCATTTCAGCAAGTTGTTCTTGAGTATAACCTTGTCTGTTTCTAAAATATTTTATTCTATTTCCGAAGTCCTTTTTCAATTTTGATTTCATGACATTTATACTATATTATTTAACCATTTTTTAATACGGATTATTTTAACTATATTGTGTTAAATAGTTTGTAAAATAGCTAAAAGACCTATTGTTATTGATTAAATTTTAATGATATTATGTCTTGGTGAAAAAATTAAATTTTTGGAGGGAAAATCTATGAAAAAAGAATTATTAACTAATACAGAATATAAAATTCTAAAATTATTTTCAAAAGGTTTTAACAGAAAAGAAATAGCAGAAAAATTAAATATTTCATATTCACAATATAGAAAAATAATAAACGAAATATTAGTAAAAATGAATACAACTAATATTACCACTTGTTTAATAAAAGCTTATAATGAGGGAATTATAGAAGGGAAATAAAAAAGAAAACCGATATTCTTTATGGAATACCGGTTTTCTCAGGCTTCGAACAATTAAT
This sequence comes from Candidatus Gastranaerophilales bacterium, assembly GCA_944326635.1. Taxonomy (GTDB): domain Bacteria; phylum Cyanobacteriota; class Vampirovibrionia; order Gastranaerophilales; family Gastranaerophilaceae; genus Stercorousia. The sequence continues at coordinate 12,635 of CALVEU010000033.1, forward strand.
TACTGTTTTTTGAAATTAGTTGCATTTTTATTTGTCCAAATTATTCAGAACAACCGAATGCAATAGTAATGTGTTCTCTTGGATTTACAGCGGAGATTTTGTATCCGCGTGGGTCAACAAGGTAAGCAAATTCGTCGCCTGTAGTTTGGAATAAGCCCATTGTACCAGATAGGGCAGTTCTAGTTACGTCAACAGGAGCTTTAACTGTTTCCCATAGACCATCACCTAAGTTACGAGCAGCAGCACCAAATTGACCTTGGAATGCGTGACCTAACATATAACCTGCATCATTAGAGATATTTTCAGCAGCGTTACCAACGTTTGTAATGATACCGCCTGCAGTTCTACCTACAATACCAATCATTGAACCTGCTAATGTGAATGGCATTTCAACTAATCTTGCTACAGGGTTTACTTGTTTTGATTTGTTTACTTGTGCTTGTAAAATTTGTTTTGGTAATTTTGTTTTGCAATCACCGTTTTTAATTTCTGTGAATGATAATTTTAAAGCACCTTTATCACAGCCTGAAGGTCTTATTACTTCAACAACTTGACCTGTTACTGTAGATCCGCAAGGATATGTAACACCGTTAATTGTTACATCTTCAAGAGTTTTAGCTCTGAAGTATTGACCAACGTGAGAAGATTTTGCTGTTAATTGGTCGATCATCTTAACTTGTAATGTAGGAATTTTAACAATTTCTTCTTGTTCTACAAAAGCATTTTTGTTTACAGGACAAGCAGGGCAGATATTGTTAGCTGTTTTTGGGTTAGTATCGTAACCTAATGCTACACGAACTGTTTGCATCATTGAAGCTACTTCTGCACGAGTTGCTTCTTTGTTAGGCATAATCATATTTGGGTTAGGTGAATCTTTTAAAGCACCGTTTTCCAAAGATTTTGCAACAGGAATTCTTGCCCAGTTAGGAATAGATGCACCGTCTGCGTATTTGCTTAAGATTTCATCAGCTTTGCATTGGTCGATATCGCAAGTCATACCTTTTGCAATTGTAGTTAAAGCTTCTACTCTTGTTACAGGGTGGTTTGGTTTGAAGTTTCCGTCAGGGTAACCTTTTAACAAGTCTTCATCAACAGCTTTTGCAATTGCAGCATTAGCCCAGTTGCTTTTTGGTACGTCTTTGAATAATCCTTCTCTAGGCATATCGCATTGGTCAAGATTGAAACCTTTTACTAACATTGTTGCAAATTCTGCACGAGAGATATGTCTGTTTGGTTTGAAATATCCATCAGGGTAACCAACTACTACATCATTTATAGCTAATTTATCAATATCACATGCTGCCCAAAAACCGTTAGGTACATCTGGGAATTGGCATCCGCCTAAGTTTGCGGCAGCACCTGTTGTTTGCATCATTTGGTTTGGAATTTCATAGGGAACAAATGATTTTCTTACTGCATCAATAGAGTTTGAAGATTGAAAATCAATAGGACAATTATTTCCGTCCATTAATCTTTCATTTCTATCAATTGGAATACCATTGTGTCTTGTCGGTGCTTCGTTAAGACAAGGCATTTGAGTAGCAGCACCTGTTACTTGACCTTGAGAAGAAATAGTTGTTCCATTTACGTTAGAAGAAAGAGTTCTTGGAGTACCTGCAAGTGGTGTATCTGTTGAGAAGATTGAATTTGCAGGTTGTCCTACATAGTTGTTTGTACCATAAATAGCATTAGGATAGCCATATACTTGTTTCATATCTTTTCTGTCAGGTTTACCGGTTTGAGGGCAAACTGCACAAGCTGGTTCTGGTGGATCATCACAGCTTATTTCATCTGTACATCCGCAGTCTGATTTTTTCTGTGTTTCACAAGGATCACATGGTTGTGCACATGGATCTTCTTTTTGACAATCACAGTCTGGTAATGCTTTTTTGCATTTTGAGCAAGTATTTGGTTTTGCTGTCTCACATGGACATGCAGGACCTGTTACAACAGGTAAAGGTTCTGCGCAAGGTGCCGGAGTTTCCGGAGTCTCGCAAGGACAAGCCGCCATTGCTTGATTCAAGGAACACGTTGCTATTCCAACGGCAATTGCAGCTGCCACAGTAAGTTTTTTAATAGTCATTTTTACCTCCTTGTGTTATGGGCTTTTTTCTAAAAACCCCAAAAATATTTTTAAAAAACAAACTAATACTAGATTATGTACTTTATTCTTCTTTAGAAACATTACCGTAAGCGGTTATTCGCTTGGGCTATTTGATTTTTATTATGGTATGTAAGATATCTTTAATGATTGTTTTATATTATGAGTCTAATTTTTTTTAATTTGCTTGTCTGACTGTATTTTTTCAAGTATGATATCTTTATGATTAAAAAAATTATTCTACTTTTAATATGTTTTTGTTTTATATTTTCAGGTTGTGGTAAAAAAACAACTGAAAATGATGATTTTGCAAATATTATAAAAAGAGATAAATTAATTATCGGTGTTCGTGATGATGCTCCACCTTTTGGCTTTAAAGATGAAAAGGGTAATCTTATAGGATATGATATTGATTTAGCGAAAATTATTGCAAAAGATATTTTAGGAAATGAAAATAAAGTAGAATTTGTACCGGTTACAGCTTCAAATCGTATTATGAAACTGAGTGCAGGGGAAGTTGATTTTTTAATAGCTACTATGTCTATCACAAATCAGCGTCAACAAATTTTGGATTTTTCAGTTCCTTATTATGTAGCAGGGCAGGCTATATTAGTTAATAGTTCAAGTAAAGCAACATCTTTAAGTGATTTTGAAGGAAAAAAATTAATAATAGTTTTTGGATCGACAAGTGAAAGAAATTTACGCACAAATGTCCCTGAAGTTACAGTAATTGGTTATAAAAATTATGATGATGCTTATAGAGCATTAAAACAAAATAAGGCAGATGGAATAGTTGCTGATGATACTATACTTTTAAATTATGTACTTAAAGATAAATCAGTAAAATTGTTACCAAAACGCTATTCAAAAGAGCCTTATGCAGTCGTTTTCAGAAAAGAAAAAGAATCTGAAAGAGTATTGATTAGAGTAAATCATATTATAGGCAGACTGGCTAGCAAAGGTAAATTAAACAGATTACAAGAAAAATGGCAAATTAAATAGAAATTATAATTATTCAACTTCTTTTAATATAACAATTGTTTGTTCAATTTCTGTTTTTAAATATTCCAATTGTTGGTTTATAACATTATCATTATATAAATATCCAGCACCTGTATAAGCAAGATAAGGGCGGTATTTTTCAGCTTCTGCTCGTAAATTTGCAATTGATTGAGTATGAGTGCTTAATTCTAATAATTTTTTAAAAGAAATATAACTACTTTCTGGCAAACCTTTATATTTATCACGCAAATATTCTATACTTTTGTTGAAGAAATATGCTTTTGCATTAAATTTTTGAACATCATAATTATTTTCTATACATAAAAGTAAGTTCTCTAACTGAGGCAATAATTCATTAATATCATTTATGTATGCAGATGTTTTTTCATTTTTTAAAATAATGTTTACAAAGGCTGGGTTATCCCTTGGAATAGGTTTAATTTCTTCAGCACTGTTAAAGTCTTTTGTTTTTTCAAATATAGGCTTTGTATTTTGTGGTTCTGTTGTAGCAAAACCTTTTGTTAAATCAGGTAATTTCCCTACATATCCACTACCAGAATTTTCTATTTCAACATTAGATTGAGTTGAATTACTTTTAGTTTTGTCTTTATCTTTATTCCAAAACCCCCAAGCAAAGCAACTTGATGTACTTAATATTAAAGCTAAACTTAATATTAATAATTTTCTCATACCATAATTATAATGATTATTGATAAAAAATCATCATTTGTTTAATTTATTTGGTTTGAGTTTCTTCTAATTTATGTTTATATCCGAAAAGATGCCATTTTTT
>CALVEU010000034.1 GCA_944326635.1 Candidatus Gastranaerophilales bacterium
TATTGTTTGTGCAATTGGTTGATCTTTTTCAATTAAACTTAAATATAATAGTTTATTTGCAGTAGCTTGATCTAAATCTATAAATTGTCCTCCGGCTTTAACATCACTTGCTGATACAATTTTAACATTTGCATTAATTTCTAAATCACCATATGATAAATGTACCGGAACAATATCTCCAACTTTTAATTTCTTATTATGTTTTAGCGATACACCGCCTCTTGAGATATCAGAGATTGCAATAACATCATCTGTTGATTCAAATGTAATCAAATCTTGAGTTTCTTCGCCTCCAAATCTCATATATTGACGTTTATCAATAGAATCAACTCTATCACTTACAACACGTTGTTTGTAAACTTCTTTACCTAAATCAATATCTGGGATATCTGGTTCATCAGTATCAGTATCTGTATCAGTATCTACATCAATATCAGTATCTGTATCTATATCAGTATCAACATCGGTATCAGTATCAACATCGGTATCAGTATCAACATCGGTATCAGTATCAATATCTGTATCAACATCAGTATCAGTATCTGCATCTGCATCAGTATCGGTATCTGTATCAGTATCGGTATCTGTATCAGTATCGGTGTCAATGTCAGTATCAGTATCTGTATCAGTATCGACATCTGTATCTGTATCAATATCTGTATCTGTATCGGTATCGGTGTCTACATCAGTGTCGGTATCTGTGTCTGTATCAATATCAATATCAGTATCCGTATCAGTATCAGTATCTACGTCTGTATCGGTATCATTATCAGTATCTACAACTTCTTCATCATCCTTTGGAACAACTAGGTTATCATCATCTTCCTCTGTTCCTTGCTTATCTGGATCATTTGTTCCATTTAAGTCTTCATTATTTACACCATCATAGCCTTCATCTCCTCCTTGAGAGCTTCCGCCATAATAGTAATTACGATCAGATTCATCTAGACCTATATCTGTTACATCATTAGGTCTAACTGCTTTTGCTCTTATTGAAACTGTTTCACCTTCTGGTGTTGTCATTTTATTTGTTCTAGCATCTTCTTCTACATATGAAGGATTAAATCTCAAAGGATCATCACTGACTTTGCCTCTGTCTTTACCCATGTGGAAATGGTATCCACCTGCATATGCATTATCTGCAACAAGTGTTAAATCTTGTTCATGGGCAGGTCTACCTTGACCTTGACCTTCAATTGTTCCATTTTTTATAATGATTGTAGAATCTGCAGGATCATCAGGCCAAGAAGTACCCAAATCTAAAGCTGTAATTTTAACTTTATCAGGATGTACATTTTCATTTGGGCCATAATAATCTTGAGGATATGTTGGTACTTCTCCTAAATTTTCAATATACATATTTTTACCGCGAGTTGTTAAATTAATTTCATTGTTCGCAGTTGTTTCACGGATATATGTATCACCTGAAAATTCTGCATTAATAGAACCTTCTCTTGATATTAAACCACCAACATTTGTATCAAGTTTATCTCCATTATCTGCATCCATGCCTTTTACGTTAATATCTTTTATTGCAAGCATATCAACGCCATATTTAGCATTATCAGTATGATTTAATTGATCATCTACAGTGCCATAACTTCCATTATTTTGTCTGAATGTTAAAGCGTTACCATCTTCACCAATATTGCCACTTGCAATTAATGAAATACCTGCACCTTCAACATTTGGTTTACTTGGATCTGATGAAGCATTTATAATATCATATGGAGTTTGCCCTTTATTAGTAGAATCATCTGCTAATAAAATTACTCGTCCATCAGCTTTAATCTGATCAACATTCATATTTTTATCTAAGCTTGCAAGATTAATAACTGATTTATTAGTACCTTGTGTACTTGTAGCTTTAATTTTTCCATCAATTGAAACGTTAACAGATTTAGATAAATCTCTTGCAGTTGTACCAATTCCGGTATAAACACCATCGTTAGGGCCAACCTCTTCACCAATTGCACCATTTGTAACATCTAAGTTTAAATTAGCACCATTTGTAGTTGCAATTAAATTGTGAGTTACACCATTATTTAATAAATTTCCATTTGTAATATTAATATTTACATCTGCATTTGATGAAATATTATCTTTATTACTTGCATGACCTAATGTCATATTTGAATTTTTATTAGTAAATTGAACAGTATTGGTTTTATTTCCATGGTTAATATTAACCTTACCTTGAATATCAATACCACCATTACCATCGTTATAAACTAATAGATTTGAATTACCATTGTTACCTTGAGCACCTGATTTAATAACACCTGTAGATGCTACAAGTAATCCGCCTGCATTATTTGTAATATTAGTTGTTCCATTTGGATTTGATAATTCTCCGGCAATTTTTATTCCGTTATTACCACTATTTGTAATTGTAATATCACCATTACCATAATTTCTTACAATTCCGCCATCTGCAATAGATGTACCGGTTTTAGAAACAATTGTTATTTTTCCATTTGTACTTGCAAATTCATTACCTGATGTCATATTATCAGTTTTTACAAGACTATCAAATAATGTTTTTGCTGCATCTTCTGTTTTTAAAGCTTCAGCATGACCGTTTACACCTGCAACTAAAAGACCACCATTGCCAACAGCAACATTACCGCCTTTAAGATCAACATTGCCTCTTGCAATAACAGCTCCATCAATGTTAATTATATTACCAGCTTCATTACCTGGAGTTATTGAATTTAAATCTAACGTTGTACTTACATTTTGAACATTAGTTCTATAATCACTATATTTATCAACATGAATTGTCCAAGTACTTGGATCATCTGGATTAACTTTTACAACAGTAGCTTCTTCAGGAATATATTGAGCAGCTGGTAAGTTTAAAGTTGATTTTAAAGAATCATAACCATTTTGACTAGGAGTTATAACAGATAAACTGCCAACATTTAATACACCAGATGCACCAACAACCATACCTTGTGGAGAGATAAATACAAGATTACCATCATTTTTTAAGCTTCCACCAACTTGTTGTAATGCATTAACAATACCATTAATATTAACCTGACCATCTACAAGGTTAATAAATGTATTAATATCACCTTGTTTTGTATCCCATTGAATAGTACCATCAGGTTTAATTTGACCTGTTTTTTGCATCCATTGGTATATGAAGTTAGCAACATCACCTTTGCCAAGTATGAAATCTTGGAATTGTTTAAAACCAACATCTCCATTTACGGCATCTGGTCTAAATTCATAACCTCCACCAGGTTTTTGACCAATAGTATTTCCTGCACCATCAGTAATTGTAGATTGTGCGAATACTTGGTAAGCTAATGATTGCTGCATTACCAATAAAAAACTAAGTACAAATGCTGTTAATCTTTTTCTATTTATTCCCTGTCTTTTCATATTAGACCTCGATTTTTTTGCACGTAAACACTTTATATTACATGTATATAAACGTTTTTTTTATTTCAAACTTTACTCTTTTTCATTTCTTTTTTACAAAAGTTAATATTTTATTTTATTTTTATATACTTTTTTTAAATACTATATATATTGTATATAGTATTTAAATATAATTATTAAGAAATATTAAGAATAATATTAGCCTAAAACCCCCTACTTGCAAGGATTTTAAAAAATATTGTAAAATTTTTATTAAATTCACGCAATTTGAAGTTATAAAATGTTTTTACATGTACATAGAGAAGTATAAAATATCTCAATTTTCATGCTTATGAATAGAAATAGAGTGAAGATTGAAAGAAAGGACTGAATTATGTGTGCAAATCAAATCGTCCCAAATGAGTATATTGCAAAAATTAAACCAGAGCAATTAGAAGCCTTAGTAAAAAATGGAACATTCACTAAAAATGCAGATGGGACATACACTTCAAATGTTCCAATAGGGAATGCCCAAGCAGTAAAAGCAGATAATCAAGTAAAAGGACTTGCTGTAGAATCTGCAGATGCAAGAAAAGCTGTTCAAACTCCAGAACAACCTAAAATTGCGCTCGCTGATAATGACATCTTACAAAAACAAAAACTTGAACAATATAAAAAAGAATATACCGAATTATATAAAAAAGATCCTTCAATTTTAAAAACAGATATTGCAGATGTTGTCTATGCAAAAGAAAAAGAACAAATTGCAGCATCTTTAGAAAATGGTGCAAAATCAGTTGACGGACGAATTATGTTAAAAGACCGTTATATGAAAGAATTTGCAACAGAAGCAGAAACAGAAAAATTTAAACAAGCATTAAATAAAAAATTAGCATATTACTCAGATCCTAAAAACGCAGAATTAGCACGCTTAAAATATAATGAAGCATTTCATGAAACACATAAAGAAAACTATATAAGAAATAAAGAAGAAATGACTCCTGCTGAAATCAAATTAATTGCTCATCGAGAAGCTCTAGATGAAACAGTAAAACTTGAAGACAGCACATATAGCAAAATGGCTAATTCATTAATTCAAAACAGACATCTCAACCATGCAATTAATACAACTGAAGAATACCAAAAGAAATATGAAGAAGCTATTCAAAAAGGAGATACAGAAAAAGCTGCAAAAATAAAAGAAAAAGCTGCAAAAGAATTAGTTAAAGCAAAACAAGAAGAAATAAAAGATATTGAAAATAATAAAGAAGATTTAATTAATTACATGGCAGAAGCCAAATTAAATCGAGAACTAGCAGAAGAACGTGTAAAAAACAGAGTCCTTCACTGGGATAAAGACGGAACCTGGAAAGAAGATGACAATAATAAAGCATTAACAAAAGAAATGCGAAATTATGTAATGGAAAATCCTGATTTATTCTGTGAAGAAACTAAAGAAGGTGAAAACGGAGATTTTTCTCAAAATGGAAAATCTTATAAATTCAGCAGTCAAAAATTTAAAGATTATTTTGTTGGAATTTCAAACGAAAATGAAATAGATACATCCGACGATCAAAATCCATATCATAAAGCAGATTATATGACAAGTATTAAAAACCGCAAACGTGGTATGGATCATGCAAAAATGCAGGAATATGAAAATGAATTAATGAAACAATATCCTGAATATGCAAATCCAGAAACCAGAGCTGAATTTTTAAGAAAAAACCCTGAAATAGAAATGCAACTTGGTCATATGACCGCTAAAGATAAACAAAAAGATAGATTTTTCCAAGGAAAATGTGCAAAAATCTGCGGTCTAGACAAAGAATATGACAAAACTAACTTAATGCGAGCTGGACATGTAGCAAAACAAGCATTTAAAGGGTCATTTGCTGGTTTTGCAGGCGGTTGTTTAATGGAAGGCTTTGCTTGCACAAAAGTTGTTAACAGCGAATATGCGGATATTATTAAATACTCACAAGATGTAGCATATCAATACAAACAAGCATATTCTCAAAATGTTACAGTAAGTGGTACTGTGGGTTATGAGCAACCTGTAACAGTTGAAGGATATGCAAAATACAAAGATGCTGTGGTAATTGATGAAGATATTCCATATCATACAGAAGTAACAGTTGATGGCTACACTCCATACGAAGGCAAAGTAAACTGGAATGCAAAAGGTGAAACTACAAGTTCAGTTGTCAATAATTATTGGAATAATGGAGAACTTGTAGATTCTACAAAAACAAATATCATCGAACCTTGGGAAGCAAGCGGAACTGAAAATTATTCAGGTGAAGCATACTTCAAAAAAACAGTAGGCGTTGATGGTAAAGTACATTTTGAACGTACAGTACCTGTCGAAGGAGAAGTATATTACAAACAAACTGTAAATGCTAAAGGTGAAGTTCAATTTGAAAAAACAGTAGTCGTCGAAGGCGAAGTTGAAGGCGGTGGTACTGTTACAGCCGAAGGCGAAGTTGAAGCTAAAGGAATAACAAGCGGAAGACATAAATTCGATATGAGTGTACCAATTGGTATGGCAATATCAGGAGGTATTGCAGGAACTATCCAAGGTCTATTTACAATGAAAAATGTAAAATACCATGGAGGAACCCCTGAAGTAGCAGCAAGACAAAAAATTCTTGAACGTGACAACAGACCTGAACCTGTACCAGTAAATACACCATCAATTCCAATACCCGAACCAGATTTAAATATCAATGTACAACCTATTCCTGTAGCACCTAAATTTAAAGGAACAACAGAACATAAAGTTGAAATGTGGGATTTGAATAAACACGGACAATATTGGAACCAAATGGCTGCATTATATGAAACTAAAGATGGAAAACCTCTTAATTACAAACAAGCAATGGAAATCGTTCATTTCTATAACGATGCTTATTCCAAAGCTCATTCATTAAACGGTTTGCCTAATGGAGGAAAAATAGATTTAGGTTTATTCGATATGAATGAAGATCTATCAGCCAAATATCAAAGAAGAAAAGAAATTGGTCAATTCCAAAAAATAGCTAAAAAAGAAAAATCATTTGTTCAAACAAAATTTAATCCTCTAACAGGTAAATGGGAAGCAATTGTAAGAACAACTGATGGCAAAGAAATCGGCAGAAGTGAAAATGTTGATAAAACCAAAGCTCAAAGTAATGCTATAACTGAAGCCGGAGTCGAAGCAAGAAATGTTGAATGGGAAGATATTTAAAAAATTGCACACATAATATAAATCCATAATTTTTTAAGGGTTCGTATAAACGGGCCCTTATTTTTTGTCATATAATATTATCGGGATATAAAATGGATAATATATTTGACAAACTTGCAAAATCTAATTTCAGAAGTAAATTTAAACTTAGACAAAAAGAAAAAGATTACATCAGAGAAAAAGGAATTGATGTAATAAAATCTCATGCCAGCGATTTTATCTCAAAACGTATAGCCCCAAAAGATATTCCAAATGATGGGAAACAAACACCAATGAAAGGACATCCTGTATTTATTGCACAACATGCTACTGCAACTTGTTGTCGCGGCTGCTTATATAAATGGCACAAAATACCTCAAAACACAGAACTTACACAAAGTCAGCAAGATTATGTTGTAAATATAATAATGGAATGGATTAACAAACAATTAAAATCTTAAAGGAATTTTAGAACGATTAACTGTTTTCTTTTCATACCCAAAATTTGATAACATCCTGCAGGTACTTGTATAAAAAATACTTTCATCTAATGTTGGTCCGATATTTATTGAATTTACCGTCTTTTTCAAAAATTTATATTCAATATAAGGAACAAATAAACCGTTTTTTTCACAAATTTTTGTCTGCTTTGCAAAATTTGTACCAAAATTATTAATAAAAATTATTCTATATTCTTTTTCATCTTTAAAGTGAGGATTTTTAAAGAACAAACTTATAATACTCAAGATATCAATTAATTCAAATACTATATCTACAAATTTATCTTGATTTTTAGGATTTTTAATAGCTTTTTCATACAGTTTGTTCCATTTCTCAAAAATCAATTTCAATACAGTAATTTGTTTTTTTCTATCATAAATAATATTGCCATATACTGAATTAAATCCAATTTTGACCATATCCGCAATCAAATCTTTTTTACAAAAACCAATATTGTATCCGGTATAATTTTGACCTTTAGCATAATTATTCCATAGAGTTAAATTGTCAGCTTCCGTAGAAAAAGAAATTGTATAATATTCATATTTATAGCCAAAATCATTTGAGCCATTTATTATGTTTGTGTATTTTGAATAAAAGTTTTCCTTAATTTTTGAAAATAAATCTTGATTAAGCTCAGACATCTCGTCTATAAGATTAAAAATTAATTTATATGAATATGTAACCTCTTCTTTATCATTGAGATATAAAGCATTAGAAAATCTTATGGTACCTGATTCTAAAATACTCAACAATTTTTCGGGTTTTGTATAATGGTATAAAATACTATTGTCACCATCATCGAGTATTTTTTTTACCTTAGGAATTTTTTCGAGCAAACTGTCATAATCAAGCATTTTTATAACACTCCAAAATAATATTATTCTTTATATTCTTATTATAACATATTTTTAGATAAATTTATCCTGCAAAAAAATCATAAAACTGTTTTAATCTGTACTTTTCTAGTATAATATTGTATGTAAAATTTATTACTTAAGAAAGAGGTTATTATGTTAACTAAAAATTCAAACGTAACAGTAAAATTTACAGGGGTTGATTTCGGTGCTTATTCTGCAAAAGTTTCAGAATTTGTAAAAGAATTTTCATCTCGTGCAAACCAAAAAGGTCAATTTTTAAATTGGGTAAACTTACCACAAGAACAAGCTAAAAGAGTAGATGAAATTTATTCATTAGCAGAAAAATTAAAAGCTCAAACAGGTGCTAAAAAACTTAGCGTAATGGGTATTGGCGGTTCTAAACATACTGTAGAACATATGTTATCAATCAATGGCTTAAATGTTTGTCATGATGTTATAGAGTTCTACTCAGATGTTGATTCTGCAAGTTTAGAAAGATTTTTATACAGATTAGGAAACGATGTTACAACATCTAACTTCATGATCGCTTCAAAATCAGGTTCTACTTTCGAAACAAAAGATGGTTTCTTAAGAGTTCTTGATATGTTAATTGATGCTTACAAAGCTCAAGGAAAATCTCAAGAAGAAGCTGAAAAATTAGCTCACAAACACTTTATTGCTGTAACAGACGGTAACGCAGAAAAAAGTGAATTAAGAAGAACTTCTAACGAAAAAGGTTGGTTAGGCGATTTATTTATCCACGATGACGTAGGCGGACGTTTCTCAGCGTTTGATGATCACGCTTTATTCACTCTTGCATATGCAGGCATGAAAAAAGAAGATATGGTAAAAATGTTAAATGCAGCACAAGAAGTTTCTACAGAATCTTTAACAGCTGACTTAAATATTAACGATGCATTGAAAGAAGGTATTTTCTGGGCACATGCTAAAATGAACGGAATCTCATCAACTGTTCATCAATATATGGGTTCAATCTTTGAAAACACAGTATACTGGCATGCTCAAATGCAAAATGAATCAATAAAAGATACATTAAAACAAGTAGCAAAAGTTCCAGATGCAATGCACCACTCAGCAGAAGCTCACTTCAATCCTGCTAACAAATTTGCATTTGCTCTAACTGTTCCACAAGATAACGGTGTATGCAGAGAAAATGCTGAAAGCTATATTGACGCATTAACAAAATCTTATGAAGTAACAGGTGCGTTCTTCTTAGAAACAGCTAAAACTCTTAAAATGGGCTTAACACCTGAAGCTGCAGGTACATTAACTCAATTAAGAGCTTTTGCAACAGTTTACCAAGAAATTGTTGAAAAAATTATGGGTAATCAATCATTCCCAGAAGTTCTTGACAGCGTATTACAACCACATGTAGAATTCTACAAAAAGAATTTGAAAGGCGGAGTTGTAGTTCCTGGAAGAATCTCTTAGTAAGAGTAACAACTTATTTTATTATAACTAAATAAGTAAAATAAAAAGCGAGAACATTAAAATGTTCCCGCTTTTTTAATTGATGTGGTATTATTTTTTATATGGCGACAAATTTTGATTTTTTAAAAAAAGTTGATACAAACCTGTTTGAAATAATCTCAGAAGCTGAAAAATTGTATCGAGATGAATATTTCGAACAATGCATGGGACAGACTAGAAGATTTGGTGAAAATGTCTGTAAAAAAGTTTTAGGAGCAAATAGAACTATAGAAAAAACTTTTGATGATATGCTTGCGACTTTAAAAGACTGTTCAACAGGTGAAGATGTAGAAAAAGAATTTATTGACGATTTGTATTTTCTAAAAAAACATGGCAATAACGCTGTCCACTCATCAAGTGTAAAAAAAGACGGTATGGAAGCTTTGGAATGCCTTCAAAGAGCATTTGAAGTCGCTATAAATTATTCTGTATATAATCGCAGTGCAAGTTCTAATATTTTAAAACTTAGATACGATACAGAATTGTTAATCACAGGCAAAAAGAAAGAAAAAAGCTTGGCAGAAAAATATACTGAAGCAAAAAAACAAACAACTAAAAAAACTACAACTAAACCTAAAGCTAAAAAGAATACAACAAATAAGAAAAAATTCCAAAAACAATCCTCTGTCATGGTATGCAAAGTTCCTAAAAAAAGAATTTCTCTATACTGGATTTTTGTCGGAATCTCTTGCATAATATCATTAACTATCATACTTGGAATGATTATCGCACTCCATGTGAAATAATTTTAGTGTATAATTTGATTATGAAAATAAAAAAGCTATTTGTATACTTATTTTTGATTGCATCTTTCTTTTTTAATATAGCTATTGCAGATGAAAATGATAATGACGAAAGTACAATCTATTTGAAAGACGATCAAACTTTTTCTATTAATACAAAACGAAAAGATTTAAAAAAATTAAATAATATTGATTTACAACAGAAAAAAGATTTTAGAATTTCTCCACAAAATGTATATCAATACACAGACCAAAACCCATATTCAACAAAATCAACTTCCTTCACAAAAGAGAAAAAACATGGGAATTTTACATTGGGAACAAAATATAACAGCTCTTTTGCTCCTAATACCTATTCACAAACAAATACTTTATTCACTAAATATCAAAAAAATAAAGTTTCTATCAATACATCATACTCAAATAATGCACTAACATCTTTTGCACAACAAAACAAAGGAACATTGGCTTTTTCTCCTGAATATAAATTAAATAATCATGTATCATTACAGAGCATTTATTCAACAAATTTTCTTGATAAAAACCATAAAAATGAATTTGTATTCAGTTTAAAACCTTTTAAAGATGACAGAATGAATCTTGATTTAGGAGCTAGTCAAATATATTCTGAAAATAGTGCTCCTACAAGATCACAATTAAATTTTTCTACAAAATTTAATTTTTAAATTAGACCTATGTTTAATGAAGTTTATATTGACAATGATATTCCATTAAGTTAAAATAGAAGTCCATCTTATATATTATAAATATACAATAAATATACATATTACAAGGAATCTATTATGAAGCGATTATGGTTACTTGTTGTTCTTGCATTATTCACAAATTCTGCAATGGGCAACGAAATTGTTTCGGCTGAAGAACCGGCTGAAACTATCAGTTATTGCAATATAAATTTAACAGGTGAAAATCAATGTTCAAATTATTATAAAAATAAAGAACTTCAGGCAGTAAATCTTGAAAAAGATAGAACATTTAAAGTAAAATCAGATACTTCACTTGATTCATCAACCCCAATAGGTACAAATATTAATTTTACAGCTATTTCTGACGAAGTAATTTTTGCTGAAAAAGAACCTTCTAAAATTAATTTTTCAGGTACTGTAATAGAAAACAATCCTCCCGGACCTGCAGGTAAAAGTAGTTCCATAAAATTAATGATAGACAAAATAAAAGTAGATAATGTGATATATCCAGCAAAAGCTTATATTTCAAGGATGGGAGATAAAAGAACTTTAGGAGGATTATTAGCAACTTCTGCATATCTCTCAAATCTTGGAGATGTTGCAAATAATGGAACTATCACTATAAACAAAATATACAAAGACCCTTGCGAATACAATACTTGCGACATAGCAACTCCTGTTGTAAGACCATTATACTATCTTGGTGGAGCATTATTACAATTTGCAGACTTACTTTTAAGCCCTATAGTATGCTTATTTGTACAAGGTGAAAATCTTTCAATCCCTGAAAATACTGTATTTGAAATTAAATTAGAAGAACCAGTACCAGTTCTTAATTTATAATTTGATTAATATAAAAATTTTTGCTAAACTGATCCAAGTTAATAAAAATAACAAAAGGGGATTTTAATGAATTTTTATACTGATTTACATATCCATTCAAAATATTCCCGTGCTACAAGCAAAAATTTAACATTGGAAGAATTAGCGATATGGGCAAAGAAAAAAGGATTAAGCCTTATTGGGACTGGAGATTTTACACATCCTGCTTGGTTTGAAGAAATTAAACAAAAATTAATCCCCTCAGATGACGGAACATTTAGACTTAAACCAGAAATTGAAAAAGAAATAAATGCTTCGGTAAAATTTATATTAACTGTTGAAATTTCCACAATATATAAAAAATGGGAAAAAACAAGAAAAGTTCATCATGTTGTATTTGTGCCAAATTTGAAAACAGCAGAAATTTTTAGAAATAAGTTAGATGCAATTGGTAATATAAAATCAGATGGCAGACCAATTTTAGGACTTGATTCTCGAAACCTTTTAGAAATAGTTCTTGAATCTGGAGAGAATTCATACATAATCCCTGCTCACATTTGGACGCCATGGTTTTCTGTGTTAGGGTCAAAATCAGGATTTGACTCAATTGAAGATTGCTATGGAGATTTATCTGAACACATTTT
Source organism: Candidatus Gastranaerophilales bacterium (assembly GCA_944326635.1). Classification (GTDB taxonomy): domain Bacteria; phylum Cyanobacteriota; class Vampirovibrionia; order Gastranaerophilales; family Gastranaerophilaceae; genus Stercorousia. The sequence goes on from CALVEU010000034.1 coordinate 12,349, forward strand.
TGCATTAGAAACAGGACTTTCATCTGATCCTGAAATGAATTGGAAAGTATCAAAACTTGATAAATACAGACTTGTTTCAAATTCTGATGCACATTCAGCATCAAAACTCGCAAGAGAAGCAACAATTTTCAATATAGATCCCAACTATTATTCAATAATAAATGCTTTAAAAACAGGAGAAGGATATGTGGGAACTGTTGAATTTTTCCCAGAAGAAGGAAAATACCATGAAGATGGTCATAGAAAATGTAATATCTGCATGAATGCAGAAGAAACGAAAAAACATAACGGAATTTGTCCTGTATGCGGAAAGCCTATGACAATTGGCGTTTCATACAGAGTAAATGAATTAGCTGATAAAAAAGATTTAAACATACTACCAAAGACTGCAGGAAAAGTTTACAGCTTAATACCTCTACAAGAGATAATCTCTGAAATTATGCAAATAAGTGCAAACAGTAAATCAGTTTGCAATGAATATGACAAATTAATAAATAAATTTGGAACAGAATTATCTATACTCCAAGATATTCCAACAGATGAAATTTCTAAAACTTCCAAAATATTAGCAGAAGCTATTACACGTCTAAGAAAAGGCCAAGTTATAAAACAAGCAGGCTTTGACGGAGAATATGGAGTGATAAAATTGTTTAATCCAAATGAATTAGGCAATAAAAAATTAAAATCTTTAATTTAAAATTTTTAAATTTATTATGAATTTTTATTTCTATTCAATTGATAATTTTGTAAATCGTGAAAATCCCAATTTATATTCCTTTTTACAATTTTGGCAGGATTACCAGCTAAAATTATATTTGATTCTTCAAATTTTTTGGTCACAACACTCGCCCAACCAATTATGCTATCATTTGAAATCTTTGTATTTTTACCGATTTTAACATCTTTACCTATCCATACATGATCGCCAATTTCTATACTTTTTCCAAAATTCATAGGATTTCCGTCTAAATCAGTAATTGTATGAACATCTGTACACCAAATATCAATCCCCCAAGAAATCATACAATCATTACCTATTGAAATTGATGAATTATCATCTTGTAAAAATAACCTTGCACCACAAATAATTACATTATCCCCAATATTAATTTTACAATTACTTGCATATCTGTTTACCCCAGGTTCTATTGTATCTTCAGGAGGATTTCCAATATTAATTGTAAGTCCAGTAAGGCCAATAGAAGGATTTGCTGGACATAAAATTTTTCCAATATTTATAGAATTATTATGTCCATATACATATACAGCTAAACCATCTTTACTTAAAAATTTTATTACATCTTCTCGGTTTCCTATTTTAATTTTAACAGAATTATTTTCTCCATCTATAAATAAAGGAAAATTTTCTATTAATTGAATTTCCTTATTATTAAATTCCTCAATTTCAGTACCATCATCAAGTATAAATATTAATTTATTATTATTACCAACAATATTTTTCATTATTTCCTCCATATTAAAAATTATAAAACTTGATAGTAACTATCAGTCAAATTTTTTTACTCATTTAATAAAATTAACAATTAAAAAATTTTTTAAAATCAGCTATTATCAATAAAAATAAATAAAACCTTGGAGCTTAAATAATATTTAATGTTTTTATCATATAATTTAAAATAGGAGGAAGTATGAAAAAAATAGCAATTAGTTTATTTTCATCATCTGGGATAGGAGATTTAGGTTTAAAAGAAAATGATATTGAAACCGTTATTGGATGTGAACTAATTCAAGAAAGAATGCAACTATTTGCTAATAATTATCCTAATGCTAAATGTTTTAATGGTGACATCTGGGAACTAAAAAACAATATAATAGAATTTTATAAATCTAAGTATAAAACAGCTCCATTTTTGTTAATCGCAACTCCACCATGTCAAGGAATGTCTTCAAATGGAATGGGCAAAATGCTTAACGATTTTAGAAAAGGTCTTAGACCTAAAATGGATAAAAGAAATAGATTAATAATTCCTGCTATTGAAATCATCAAAGAATTAGAACCAGAATGGGTTATTTTTGAAAATGTTCCCAATATGCTTAATACAATTATCTTAAATGATAATAATGAACCAATTAATATTATAGACTACATAAAACAACAATTATTCCCAAAATATATAGGAACACCAGAAGTTATCGATGTTGCAGACTATGGAATTCCACAACACAGAAAAAGATTAATAACTGTTTTAACAAGAAATCATAACGGTATACTTGAATTTAATAAAACAGGTTCACTAATACCAAAGTCTACTCATGCTGAAAATGATTCAGAATTAAAAAAACATTGGGTTACTTTAAAAGAAGCTATTGGAGACTTGCCTCCATTAAGAGCAGAATCTGGTAAAAATATTGATAAAAAAATTTTCCTTCACAAAGTTCCAATTCTTGATAAAAAAAAGCTTTTTTGGCTTGATAATACCCCAGAGGGAGAAACAGCTTTTAATAATCAATGTATTAATCCAAAATGTCTTTTTAGTAAAAATAAACGACATGGTAGTTCACAAAATTCAAAAGGTATAAATAAATATAATTCTTGTACTCCTTTATATTGTGAAAAATGTGGAGCTTTATTACCTAGACCTTATGTTGAAGATAGTAAGAGTAAAGTAAAAAGATTAATGAAAGGATACACAAGTGCGTACAAAAGAATGTCTTGGAATGCTCCAGCAAGTACCCTTACCCAAAATTTTCAATTTGCTTGTTCAGATAATAAAGTACATCCTTCACAAAGTAGAGTTTTATCATTATATGAAGGATTAATTATACAAACAATTGCAAATTATAATTACTCATTTACTATTGATAATAAGATTGTTTCTGATAGTTTAATTAGAGAAACTATTGGCGAAAGTGTACCTCCAAAAATGATCGATTTAATTTGTAAACATATTATTCAAATATCAGAACAAGAATATTAAATAACTCTTTTTCCAATCCACTTTGTTTTGGCAAAAGTTGAAATATATTCTTCTTTATCAATTACTGCAATCCAACCATGACACATTTTGGATACCCCTTTAGATGTCATTATTGATATACTTGTTGTCCTACCACCATCTTCTTTTGGCTTAACAATTTTCCCCCAATTGTCAATTGTTAAATCATTTCTATAAAAACAGGCAGTAATCGTAGGGATTGCATCTATAAAATCCCAAAATATACCGAGCAAATTATTTGTCTCTCTATGATGAGCTTTCCAAGAAAAAGAATTAATTAAATTAATTCTTTGTTCTCCAATTAAAGGTTTTGGAATAACTTTAGCTGGAGGAGTTGTACCACATGTCGCTTTAATTTCTATCCCCCCATACTTAAATGGACTAAATAAAGATTTATCTTTTAGATATTTTTTTCCATTGTTTTCTTCATATAAACTTTGAAAATAATCTAACTTTTCTATTGTATTAGTAAGAAGTAAATCTGGATATCCATCTTGATGTAAATTAGATTGCAAAGAATTATTGGAAAAAATTTGAACACTTTTCGCAAAATACTCACCAACAAGACCACTTAAATTTCTCATTCCTAAAACTTCAAATATATTAATATCAAATTCTTTTGTTTGTTTATCTAACATTTTAATAGCATTATTACAAAAATTTATAGCTAATAAAATATCTTGTGGTTTTAGAATTATTTCATTATCAATTGATACATTATGTTCATCATTTAAAATATAATTGTAACTCATCAAGGATTACCTATAAATCTTTTAAAAATTATATACGAAACTTATTTATCATTATTATTACATTTTTAAAAGAATATATTAAAAAAGAGCCTTACGGCTCTTTTTTTTAATGGTGGAGGTTAGGAGATTCGAACTCCTGACCCCCTGCGTGCAAAGCAGGTGCTCTACCAGCTGAGCTAAACCCCCACGAGGTCGTTATTTATTTGTCACAATATTTATTGTACATGCTAATTTTTTTTTGTAAAGCACTTTTTTTATTTTTTTT
>CALVEU010000035.1 GCA_944326635.1 Candidatus Gastranaerophilales bacterium
CATACTTATCCCCTGCAACTGTTAAGAATACCTCACCTTCCTTTGCAGCCTGCCCAATTGGCATAACTCTATATCCTTCCATAGCTGCTTCTAATGCTTTTAGAGGATCAACCTCACAAACAATAACATTTGCACCTAAGGCTTTTGCTCGCAATGCGCAACCGCGGCCACACCAACCGTAACCAGAAATTACGACAGTTTTTCCAGCAATTAATATATTTGCACCTCTTATAATACCATCCATTGAACTTTGACCGGTACCATAACGATTGTCATATAAATGTTTTGTTAAACTTGTATTCACACCTACTGCAGGAAATCTTAATTCTCCTTGAGCTTCTAATGCTTGCAATCTAATGATCCCTGTAGTTGTTTCTTCTGTAGAACCTATAATTTTTGAAGCTAATTCTGGACGTTCAGCATGAATTGTAGATACAATATCACATCCATCATCAATAATAATATCCGGATCGTGATTTAATGCTTCTTGAATATGTGCTTTATACTGCTCTACAGATTCACCTGCAACAGCAAATGTTGGAATTCCATAGTGTTTTACAAGAGCTGCAGCGACATCATCTTGAGTTGACAATGGGTTTGATGCAACTAATACTGCATCAGCTCCACCAGATTTCATTACAACACACAATGCTGCCGTTTCTTTAGTTACATGCACACAAGCTGATAATTTTAATCCTTTGAATGGTTGTTCTTTGATAAATCTTTCCTGAATTTGTTTCAATACAGGCATATCTTTAAAGGCCCACTCAATTTGGTTTTTGCCTTGATCAGCTAAATTTATATCTTTGATATCACATTTCAAGTCAATAGTTTGCATCTTATTTTCTCCTTTTCAAGCTAAATTATATCAAGAAAGATTTTTTTAATCTTTTTTTGTAAAAATTTCTTAATAATATAATACATTATGTCAAAAATTTTTTTTCAGTTGAGTTATAAATGGAGTAATAAGGAGTTTTTCACGTGAAAGTAAATTTAAATTTAAATCGACCAAATATCAATAATAACATTAAGTTTGAAGGTTATAAACCTACTAAATCAGAGTATGGCGATAAAGAATATGAATTCAACTATGTATATGACGATAGTAAATATGATTGCTATTTAGAATTATATTCCGTAGATCAAGATGAAAATAATAATTATCGAATTACAAATATTCTTGATAATTTAAATTCTATTGAAGATCAATCAGAAAATAAAGAACGAGGGATAAAACTTGAAAGCGGTAAAGCTACAAAAATCGATTTGTCTGCAGATTATGATATTGCTCCAGATGAACCTTTTGCTTATCACTACAAACTCTATCCAAAAGGAAATCACTCTGCTCCACCAATTTACATGCTTGACCCAGGAAATATTATTAACGAAGCACAAAATACTCACAATGCCTATGATGTTTATAATATTATAACTGACAGAGCTCCTTCTGTATCTAAAGGCGGAGCTATGAAATTAATTATTCCTGATTGCCATAATGTAATATGGAAATACGATGATAATAACAAAATAACAATGAAATCTCCAGAAGAAATAGTTGATTTAATGAGTTCTTCTAAAAATTTTGCGAATAAAATAGGTGGGTCTTTAGCAGGGATTGAAAAATCATTAGACAATGGCGAATTAGACAAGTTTACAAGAATTATTACATTACCATTATTTACAGATGATAGCCTTACAGCGCATGCTTATTGGAACAAAAACTGCTTCCAAATGGCTCAAAGTTTAGGAAATATAAATAATTATGCATCTATTCAAAGGAAAATGTTCGCAAAAGGAATGAACTTCGTTTCAGACGGTGCATATGTAAATGAAGGATTGGAAGGCGTACATTTCCAACACATATTAAAATGGGGTGAAAAATCTCCATATTTCAATTGGTTTAGAATTACAGGTCTTAAAGACAGTCCTCTTAGTCTTGGGGTATTTGGGAAAAACACTGCACATGTTACTCACAGGCTGGTTAATTCCCCTTATAAATTTATTGAACATGATAATGGTACTATTAGCATTAAATCTAGTCATGGAGAATATGACCCTAAAAAACCTACTTATATTCAAATTTATGATAATAGGTTAACTAATGCTGAAAATTTAAGTAATAAAGATTTAATCAAAGCATATGAAAAATTTGATAAAAATTATCTGGATATAAACAATCATAATGATACTGTAGCACCATACAGCTTTAGAATAAATCCAGAAACTTACAAGAAAAATGTTGAAAAACTAAACGAATATAACAAAACATTACCTGAGTATCAAAGAATCAGATTACATAGCGGTCAAGGTACAAAACAAGTAACCCAATTCGAATATTTCGGGCTTGATGGGAAACACGAAAGTGGCTTCTACACTTGGGATGCAAACCCAGATATTGCAAAATTAAACTATATATTCTCTCACACAGATACGCAAGATCTATTAAATATAGGCAATCCACGAGAAAGAGCTGCAAAAACAGCATTACTAAAACGTAAAAACATGGAAGTACAGGATTACGCAGTATCTTCTGCACAATTTTGGACTAAGAAAACAAATCAAATATTAAACCTCAATGTCGCACAACATCTAAAAAATATCAAAAATATGGATGCTGAAGGTATTTACAATTTAATTAAATCTCAATCAAATGGAAAAGTATTCCCTAAAGATTTAGATGTTTCTAAAAAAATAGTTGAAAATGTTTTACAAAATAGATATGAACTACACGGGTTTGACTCTGTAGAATCATATAATGATTATATAGTACAAGGACTTATGGATGTTCCACTTGACTCAATTGAAGTTGGAGATGACATAGTTTCAACACTAAGTACTCCTTATATTTCCAAACGAGCAACTCAGGAAGATCAAATTGGAACATCAAGATACGAAATGTTCCAACAAAATAATCCTCATATGAGAATGGAATATAAAGATGCTTATGAATTAACAGATAAAATGTATACAAAAGAAATGTATTCATTAGCAAAAGAAGTCTTAGCAGGAGTAGAATCTAAACTACCAGAAGATTGCAAACTTCATGACCAATATGGAAATGCTACACCATATGGTAAATATGTAATACCACTATTAACATCTGAAATTGCAAAATTTGCTATTATTAAAGCTGTAGACCCTAAAGCTTCATTCTCATATAATTCAAATAATGGAGAAATTTCTTATGATTATAATTCTTTAAAAAGAACTTCATTATTAGGAATGGGAATAATAGCTGATAGCCCAGAAGATGAAGCTGTTTCACTTGTTAATCATTTAAGAAGCGGTATAAGAAAAATCAATGCTGCAGATAAAGAAAAACTTGCAAGTGCATTGTTACGTTCTATCAAAGGCACAAATTTTGATAGTTTTAAACTTGCCGAAATGATTGTTGATAGAACACAAGCTGGTCTTGATTGGAGAATTGACGCAACAAAAGATATTGGAGATATAGAATCTCTAAGAAATAAAAAAACAGATTTTGAATATACTTGGAATAAAGTTATTGATTTCTGGTCTAAATTTACTGACGGAGTAAAAGAATATCACCCTGATGCGTATATTGCTGCAGAAGTAACAGATTTAGGAGAAATATACATTGATGGATATGGTGATAAATCGGGTGCAAGATTTGCCGGAAAAACAGAAGCAATGAGAAAACTTTTAAATGAAGCAGGATTTACAACTACTGCTAACTATGATTATTTCTCATCAGATATAACAAAAATATTTGGTAAATTATTTGATTTTGATGGTAATAGCAGCCCTGAAAAAGGTTATAATCAAGGAACAACTATTCTTGATAAATTAGTAGGAAGCGATAATTTCTTAAATTCTGGCTCTTTAGAATCTCTAATTTATTCATATACATTCGCAGGAAATCATGATAAATGCAGAGCATTAGATGGATTTTCAATGGATATGGATTTAGTTTACACAGACTTAACAGAAAAAGGAAACCCTTATCGTGAAAGAGCTTATAGAATTCTCAACGGTGTAAAATATGGAGAAAATGTATATTATGATTCCGTTGACAATTATAATTATGACAAAGTAAGCACCTTAGCAATAGCAAAAAGTGAATCTATTGCAAGCGGTATGGGAAAAGCTAAAGAAGCAATCGGCCTAAGTGATAGCCGTAAAAATTATGTTTACGAAAAAATGGTAGAAGCATTGAAAAATCTATCTAACGGATACCACAAAGGAAAAGTTTTTGAAGCAGACGGATTTGGTGCAAGAGATTACAATATCGCGTTAGATATCGTATTTGATGAAATGGATTACATTGAACCAGATTCAAGTAAACGTCTTAATGCTGAAGAAAAGAAAAAACTTAAAGACAAAACTCTAGAAAGAATAATTGATCCTGCAATGTCAAAACTTTTAGGACAAACAAAATTCTTGACAGCATTAGTTGGAAACCCAACATTATTTGCTGGAGATGAATACGGAGCTACTGGTTATGAAACAACTACTAAAAACATTTATCTTCAAAACCGTAACGTAATTCATGAAGATTGGGCTGATCCAAATAGTCCGAACTATAAAGAATTTGTAAAAAAACACAAAGATAATATGATGGAAGTTCTGAGCCTAAGATCAAGACCAGAATTACAACCATTAAATGATGGTACTCCATTTGCTCTAAAAGAACAAAATGCTCATTATAAGTTTGATGTATACAAAGATGATACAAACAAAACTAAAGAAAACTTTGAAAGAACCGAAGAAGGAGATACTCAAATATCTGCCTTATTAAGACAAAGTCCAAATGGTGGAATTACTATTTCTTTGTTTAATACAGCCGGACTAAATCACACATTTGATAAATACTATGATCCAGCAGAACTAACTCTAAAATGCATTGACTTAAATGAAGATAGAGGAGGCAAAGTCGGATTAAAAGGCGGTTTGAAATCGGGAATGAAATTCAGAAATGCAGATAAAAAAGACCCTACAACATATTATGTAAACGATAAAAATCAAATTACAGGTCCAGATCACACTCCAATTAAATTCAAAGATTCAACATTAATCTTATACCACGAACCTAGTTTTACTGGTAGAAGAGTATTGTATAATCCACAATATAACATTGTTTCAAATCCATATTCACAAGTAAATAAAGAAAAACAAAATATTGGAAATAAACTTGCATTACTAAGCAAATAACAAAAATCCTCACTTAAAAAAGTGAGGATTTTTTATTTGACCAAATACTTTCTTATTTTTTGAACAGTATCATATGAATATGGCGGATACATAATATCCATATCAAAATCAGGATTTTTGACCAAAATACTTTTTAAATGAGTAAAAGTATCAAAAGTATACTTACCATGATACTTACCAACACCTGAAAAACCTACGCCACCAAAGGGTAAACCGTGAACTGCTGTTTGTTGCACAGTTTCATTCACAGCTCCTCCTCCAAAAGAAATACTATTTAAAACTTTCCAATAAAACTCTTTATCCTTAGAAAAAACGTACAAAGCTAAAGGTCGAGGTTTGGTTTTAAGAGTATTAATTACGTCATCAATATTTTTATATGTCATTATTGGCAAAATAGGACCAAAGATTTCTTCTTGCATAGATGGAGCATCAAAAGAATCTATTGACAATAAAGTAGGCTCAATATACAAACCACATTCATGAAAATCCCCGCCATATATAATATTTTTTGATTCTTGGTTAAGAATATCTTTTAATCTTCTAAAACCTTCAGTATCTATAATACGGCCATAATCTTTGCTTTCCTGAATAAATACTCCATAAAAAGATTTAATCGATTTTATTAAATTATCTATAAAATCCTGTTTTACATCTTCATGCACTAGTAAGTAATCAGGAGCAACACAAGTCTGTCCTGCATTTAAAAATTTTCCCCAAGCAATTTTTCTAGCAGCCTGTTCTATATTTACATTTTTATCTACAATTACAGGACTTTTACCACCTAATTCCAATGTATATGGAATTAATTTTTTTGCAGCTGTTTCTGCAATCAATTTTCCTGTTTGAGTACTACCTGTAAAAAATATATAATCAAAATCTTCCGATAAAATTTCTGCTGATGTCAATTCAGAAGGCAGAACACATCTTACATAATTACTGCTAAAAGTCTGAGCAATAATTTTACATATAACCTCTGCACAACGAGGAGTCCTTTTTGAAGGTTTTACAACAGCACAATTTCCTGCAGCAATTGCACCAATTAAAGGCACAAATGATAATTGAAAAGGATAATTGAAAGGAGTAATTATCAACACAACCCCGTAAGGTTCTTTTAAAATATATCCATTTGAAGGTTTTAAATATATAGGAGTTGATACTCTTTCTGTTTTTGCCCATTTTTTTAAATTTTTGATTGCACAATCTAATTCTTGAAATATTAACCCTAACTCAGTTGTTACTATTTCAAAATTAGATTTTCTTAAATCTTCCTTTAATGCTTGAAAAATTTCAGGTTCATAATGTTTAATCGTTTGCTTTAAACTTTTTAGCTGCTTTAATCTAAAATTCAAATCTTTGGTACGATTTGTATTAAAGAATTCTTTCAAATCCATAACAATATTTCCAATCATAATGTAATTATTAAATACGTTAAAAAACTAAAATAAATTAGTAACTCGGGCTAATTATACAGAGAATCTAAAGTGAACTAAATCACCATCTTGTACAACATAATCTTTACCTTCAAGACGAGTTACACCTTTATCCTTACAAGCAACGTATGAACCGTTTTTTACAAATTCATCATAAGGAGTAATTTCAGCTCTTATGAAACCTTTTTCAAAATCGGTATGAATTACACCAGCAGCTTGAGGAGCCTTAGCACCTGCAGGAATAGTCCAAGCGTGAACTTCTTTTTCTCCTGCAGTAATAAATGTTCTTAAATTTAATAATTTGTATACAGATTTAATCATTCTGTTGATACCACTATCTTCAACTCCTAAATCATGAAGATATTCTTTGGCTTCATCCGGAGATAATTCTGCTAATTCTTCTTCAATTCTCGCAGAAATTATTACCATTTCTGCACCATGAGCTGATGCATATTCTTGAACTTTTTTAGTATAATCGTTGCCATCTTTTAAATCGAATTCTGATACATTTGCTGCATAAATAACAGGTTTTGTAGACATTAAGTTTAACCCTTTTGCAACAGGTATTTCATCTTCATCAAAATGATCATTTACATTTATAAATGAAGCATCTTCTAACAATTTTTGCATTTTTTCAAGAACTGAAAGAGTTAATACAGCATCTTTATCACCGGACTTTGCGACTTTTGAAACTTTTGCAATTTGTTTTTCAACAGAAGCCATATCAGCGAGAGCAAGTTCTGTATTAATAACCTCAATATCATCTAATGGGCTTACTTTGCCTGCAACGTGAATAGTATTAGGGTCATCAAAACATCTTACAACTTGGATAATTGCATCAACTTCTCTAATATTATGCAAAAACTGGTTACCTAAACCTTCTCCTTTACTAGCACCTTTAACAAGACCTGCAATATCTACAAATTCAATTGCTGTTGGAATGATTACCTCAGTCTTGCATAGTTTTGCAAGGATTTCCAATCTTTCATCAGGCACATTTACAACCCCGACATTCGGTTCAATAGTACAAAACGGATAGTTTGCACTTTGTGCATTTTTTGCACTAGTTAAAGCATTAAATAAAGTTGATTTTCCAACATTCGGCAAGCCGACAATACCAGTTCTTAGCATTATAAAATTTCCTTTTCCTTAAATTTACACTATTATTATTGTACTCCAAACAAAACAAATAAGGCTGGAAAGATTTTCCAGCCTTATTAAAAATATACAAATACATTTCAAAATATTAATTCTCAACTTTATTTTTATTATAAATAAGATTCCCTCCATTAAGAATACTAAACAAACTATTACCTCCATATACATCCCAATATGATTTACCTATACGATTAGACCAAACTTGTAAACCAAAAGCATCATATCCCCATTTATTAGGTTTTTTAGGGCCATTTACATCAAAATATAACATACCACAATCATTCTTTACTGCTGTCCAAGTCGATGGAGTCCCATCCGGATTATATATTATATTTCCATCCGGATCTAAATTCACACTAGTATTTACAGTATCCACACACTTGTTAGAACTTACCTTAAGATACAACACACCATTATCAGGAAGAATAATTGCAGGAGGGGTCACATCTGAATATTTATTCTTATATCGCGTCATTAATAACTTGTATGTTAAGTCTTTACACAAACCATCTTTAGAATTTGAAAGGCACAATTTACCGCCTGGGATATATTTTGCCAACTCTGCTACAACTGCATCAGAATTTCCGGAGAGAAACAAACTTGAATTATCATTTGGAGTACCGTAGTCAGCTTGAACTAATTGAAAAGCCTGCAAAACTAAAGAATAATCTTTCTTTGCTTTTGTTATAATTTCTTTTTCTTTAAAGTTTGCAACTAATGCAGGTAACGTTAAAGCAGCAACCACACCAATAATACCTAGCGTAATTAAAACCTCTGCTAATGTAAACGCATTGTTTTTAGATTTAATAAAGTCAGATAACTTACATAATTGAGAAAAGAGAGCTTTTAAATTGCCCCCCCCCCGACAGTTTTAAATATGTTCATAAATAGCTCCTTTCTTACAAAAAAATAGTCTATAATAATTATAGACTATTTTTTTTATCTTTTCAATATATAAAATTTTTACGCAATATCCTCTTCTGATGGTCCTATTACTTGGATCCCAAATTTTGTTCTGAACAAGTGTTTTACAGTATCGCCTTGAATTTCATACATCATCTTGTTAAACAAGTCATAAGCTTCACGTTTATATTCAATCAAAGGATCTTTTTGCCCATATGCACGAAGACCTATACCTTCTCTCAACATATCAATATTATGTAAGTGGTCTATCCACTTGTTATCAACAACACGTAATAAAATATCTTTTTCAAGATTTCTTATCACATTATTTCCACTGAATGCCTCTTGAGGTTCAGCATCAGGGTCATATTGAGAAATTACTTGGTTATAGAAATTAATAACCTCTTCTTCATGTTGTCTATACGCATCAATAGCAAGTGTTCTTAATTTATCATAAATCGGTTCAAACCTTAAGTTTTGAACATCTGACACCTGAACTCCTGATAGTTGAGGAATAATTGAATGAAGTTCTTTTATCATTGTCTGTAAATCTTCATATACATATTCTTCAGGATGAAGATCAGGAGCAATATAACTTCTTAACAACCTATCTATTTCTTTTTCAATCATGTAATAAATATCTTCTGATAAATTCTTACCAGCTAAAACTTTTCTGCGTTGAGCATAGAATTTTTCACGTTGAATATTCATTACATCATCGTATTCCAGTACAGATTTTCTTATATCAAAATGGTAAGTTTCAACTTTTTTCTGTGCTGATTGAATTTGTTTTGTAATAAGAGTATTTTCAATAGCTAAATCTTCTTCTACATTTAACATATTCATTAAAGCAGTAATTTTATCTCCGCCAAATATTCTCATTAAGTTATCCTCAAGAGATAAGAAAAATCTAGTAGAACCAGGGTCACCCTGACGTGCCGCACGTCCTCTTAATTGATTATCAATACGGCGAGATTCATGACGTTCTGTTCCTATTACATGAAGACCACCTGCTTCTACAACTTTTGCATGTTCTGCCTCAGTAATAGCACGAGCCTCTTTTAGGGCTGCTTCTTTTTCTTCTTCATAATTTGGACTTTCAGGAGTAATTCCTTTATTATCCAACATATCTTTTGCTAAAAACTCAGCATTACCACCTAATAAAATATCAGTTCCACGACCAGCCATATTCGTTGCAATTGTAACAGCTCCTACACGACCTGCTTGAGCAATGATATAAGCTTCTTTTTCGTGATGTTTAGCGTTTAATACATGGTGAGGAATACCCTTTTGTTTTAACAAATAAGATACATATTCTGACTTTTCAATACTTATCGTACCAACTAAGACAGGACGCCCAATTTTATGCATTCTGATAATATCTTCTACTACTGCATTAAATTTAGCTCGTTCTGTTTTGTATATAACATCAGGATAGTTAATTCTTATATCAGGTTTGTTTGTAGGAATTGTTGTAACTTCAAGATTATAAATTTTACCAAATTCTGCTTCTTCAGTCATTGCAGTTCCGGTCATACCAGATAATTTAGGATACAATCTGAAAAGATTTTGGAATGTAATACTTGCAAGAGTTTGAGTTTCATCTTGAATTTTTACGCCTTCTTTTGCCTCTATTGCTTGATGCAAACCATCAGACCAACGTCTTCCTTCCATTAGACGTCCTGTAAACTCGTCTACAATTACAACTTCATCATTTTTTACAACATAATCAGTATCTTTTACAAACAATTCTTTAGCTTTCAATGCTTGTAATAGGTGATGAGCATACTGAGTATTAATATCAAATAAATCTTTTACTCCAATAATTTCTTGAGCTCTATCAATACCATCTTCTGTCAAAATAATATTTTTATTTTTCTCATCAACTTCGTAATCTTTGATTTTTTCTAATTGAGGAGCTACTTTTGCCATTAACTGATAAGTTTCAGCAGATTTTTCAAGACGGCCACTAATAATTAAAGGAGTTCTCGCCTCATCAATCAAGATACTGTCAACTTCATCTATAATTGCGTAATTATAAGGTCTTTGCACTAACATATCAAGACTTGACGCCATATTATCACGCAAATAATCAAATCCAAACTCATTATTTGTTCCATATGTGATATCGCAATCATAAGCAGCTTTTTTCGCTGCAAAATCTTCTGCGGTACGTCCTCCTGATAAAATAACTCCAACAGATAAGCCTAAAAATTTATAAATCTTACCCATCCATTCGCTATCACGTTTAGCTAAGTAATCATTTACAGTAATTACATGAACACCTTTTCCAGTTAATGCATTCAAATATGCTGGTAATGTTGCAACTAGAGTTTTACCTTCACCAGTTCTCATTTCTGCAATATGACCGTTGTGTAAGAAATAGCCTCCAATTAACTGAACATCAAAGTGGCGCATATTCAAAACACGTTTACCAGCTTCTCTTACAGTAGCGAAAGCTTCCGGTAAAATCTTATCCAATGCTTCTTTTTCTAATTTTCTGTCAGTTTTAAAATCTTTTGATGTCGGACGTTTAGCTAAAATTTCCTTAAATTCATTAGTCTTAGCTCTTAATTCATCATCTGACAACTTTTCAAATTGAGGCTCCAAAGCATTAATATGGTCAATAATACCCATAATACTTTTAACTTTTTTTTCGTTAGGATCGCCCAACATCTTTAATAAAAAACTTAACATTATAAAATTTTCCTCTCCATTCTGGTATGCTTATTATAATACTAGCATGGACAAGGAAAATTTGTGAAATCTTAAGGAAAAATTTATTATTATGAACTAAATAACGTAAATACTTTTTCTACATTTTTACTAATTAAGTTTTTCACTGTATCATATTCTGTTGTTAATGCTGACAACTCTGTATCTATATTTTTAAGTTCTAATTCTAAAGATTCTTCCTTGTAACTTAATTGGCTTTTCTTAACATTATATTCCGCTTCTGCTTGAGCAATAGCATCTTCATCTGCAACTTCTGCAACATGACCATTCAAAGTATAATGCCCTTGATAAAAGTATCCATCATTATTTAATGAAGATATAAATAATTGACCATTTTTTAACGCATGATTTAAATAATCAGGATCTGTAACTTGTTGTTGTTTTGTTTGATCAGTAGAAGCACCATTCATACACAATTGGTTATACAACATATTATAAAAATCAGCATTTAAAGCATCTTGTTCAGACATAGCATTATCATTTTTTATTACAAAATAATAATTTATATCATCTGTAACATATGAACTTCCTGCTACATCATCATCAACGTATAATCCTAAATCGTACCCTTCCATAGATATTGCAAAATTTGTCAAATATGATTTCAAAATATTTGAAATACTTACAGAAGATACACCATTAGTACCTTGAACAATACCATTTATTTTTTGAGCCTCAGATGCAGCATTACTTACAGATTGAGACATTATCTTACCATTAGAAGTCTTTGGATCACTTGGGTTTAATAATTGTTTTCCAAATTCATAAGCACTATTTAATGCATCATATGACTCTTGATCAACACTCAAGCCATAGACAGTATCTATTGCTCCCATACCAAGTGTATTACCCATTTCAGTTAACACTTTTTCTATAGCAATTTGTGACAATTCTTCAGGAGTCATGATACCTGTCATAACATAATTTCCATCTATAAGGTCACCAAGAGTAAGTTTTTTAAGTTCTTCCTCTGTAACAACAGAACCATTATTTGTAATAATTACATCCCCTTTGTTCTCATCTTTATCTGGGGAGGTTGTATAACAAATATCAATACCTGCATCTGCAAACAAATCTACTAAATTTAATCCATAAATAGCATCACCTTTTGCATGAATAATAGATCCGTCTGCTCCTTTTATATCCTCTGTATACTTAGCATCTTGCATATAATTAATAAAAGTATTAGTTGCCATTGCATTTGTCAGAGTTTTATCAATTATAGCACCACCAACACCTGAGCTTGTGTAACCTTGCTCTCCCAATGCATATATTGCATCAATTGTAGATGCATCAACCTGATTTTGAACACCTAATTGATATAAAAATGCGTTACGAGATCCATCATTAGTAGAAGAAGTAGACCCCATAAAACGAGATACTTTTGGATCCCCGGTTTTTGCATCAATTACACCGGCTGCAACTGCTGCATTAAACATACTTGTAGACAACACAAGTTTACCTTGTGAATCAGTAATCAAATATGGATCATACTCATTAAGAGCTGTAGGTTTCATTAAAACATCATAAGATAAATCATATACATCATCATCTACAGTATCCCAAACTAATTTTGTTGCAGATAATGAATCTTGATACTCTTGAGCAGCTTTTTGTTGTTCACGAGTAATAGAAAGCTTTTCTTGTGCAATTTGCATAGATTGAAGCTCGCAATTATTTTTTCTTGCGGTTATTGCTAAAAATCTCGCTTGTGAAGCTGCCAATCCCATTTTAGTAACGCTTTCCTTTCGATTTATCTTAGTAACAACATGTCTGTTATTCGGATTGACGGCATTTTTATACTTAAACTTTAAAATATATAAGCAAAATGTAACAAAATTTTAACATTATTTTAAATCTATTAATAAATCGTACATTTTATCAATTTTATCTTTTACTTCGGTAAACTGATCTTTCAAATCAATAAAACTATGAATCGTTACAAATTTTTCTTCAATTTCTTCAACAATTTCTCTATGTTTTTTCTCTAACTGCTCAGGAGTTACAAATATTTTTTGCTGTACAAAAAACATTAAAACAACGATAATTATCGGAGAATATTCAATTATTTTATCCATAATATCCTTTCCTTAAAGAGTTATAGGCCAATAAAAATCAACAAGGTAAGAAGCTGCATCCATTGGGTGTGATAAAAACTTCAGTTCTTTAGACTGTTTAATCTGCTGATAAGTCGGAATATCTATCTTTGATGTACCTTCCTTGTATTTTAAATTGTAAATGTTATAAAGGAGCTTTTCGCATTTTTTATCAACAAAAAGGCAAACTTCACCATCTGCAGAACGCACTTTTGAATTAAACGCCATAATTCGGTTTTTTATCGGCGGATTGAACGCTTTAATCTGAATTTCTACATCATACCCGTACTGCAAAAGTTTTTTCTTTATAATTACATAATTTGTATATTCACTTGTACAACTTCTGTTATCCCCTGAAGCATCACCGTTTACAATAACCTTCCCCTTGTGATTAGGATAACGTCTGTAAAACTCATCACAAGCTTTTGAAGTTGTTGTATTTTCCATCGCAATTTCATCAAAATAAAAAACTTTATCATCAGTCTTGTGAGCAAACACCCAACACATCGGATCAACGTTAAAATCACAGGAAATATGCAAATCCATATCAGGCTGATATGAAATTTCTTTGATATTTGCATCAGTAAAATCTTTTATTACAAGCCCATTATTGTATTCTCCATTTTGAGCAAGTACAAAAATATTATAATACTGCTCGTCATACAATTTTTTTAATTCGTCACAAAAACCTTCAGGAAGATAAATATTCTGCGTTGTTGGAGCTGTAATCAATCTGTAATTAGGTGCAGGATTTTCAATAAAAGTTTTATACACCCAACCTCTTTGCATTTCAGGGTTTGTATGACCAAAAATTCGATAAGTAAAATTTTTCCAAATCTTTTTCACTCTTTGACGCATACGACCTAAAAGCATTTTAAAAGTATCATAAGGGATATCAGACATCTCCTCAATCTCAACAAAACCAAGGTTTAATGACTTTAATTTGTTAGGCTCGTCAAAATGTCTAAAAAGGATTTCAGAACCGTTTTTAAAAGTCAATTTTTGTAATGAAGACGACCATTCATAATCCTTACCTTCGACAAAACCGAAATTTTCCAAATGCTCAAAATATGTCTGTAAAGTCGTATCTCTAACAAGAGTATAAGTTTGAGCTCCAACTAATCCTCGAACACCAGGGAATTTTAAAGCAAGCAATATACCTAAAAGCGACCCCGCAAAGGTCTTCCCCGACCCGTAACCTCCCTGATAAACAGCAACATCCAATGTATAATCATGCGGGATTTCCAAAAATTCCCGCTGAGCTTTTAATAATTTATACAACATAATCCCCTATAATAGACTAATCTTTAATCAAAACATGATTTCCATTAATAGTAACCCATTTCCCATCAGAAGACCCCGAACTTTTTCCTGAAGATGACTTATTAGATGAAGTTTCAGTCCCTTACCTTTGTCTGCTATCCCCTGACAGAGCCATTTTAGCATTTGCACCCCAGTCTTTTGCACTAAACCTATCTGTTCCTACAAAACAAAGTGCATATTGTCCGTCCTTTTCGTAGAGAACTCCTTTAAAATTACTACCACGATTATATTCTCCGTCAACTTTTGTCCAGCCGTTCGATGTTACTGCACCGTTTTTCATTTTAACCATTGAATTTGCTTCAGAACATAAAATTTTGTATTCGTTAGCCATTGCATGTTTGCTCATGTTTAAATTCCTTTCTATTTTTTGACATTAAAAACAAACCGCTGTTCTCAGCGGTTTGAAATAATCATACTTCTAAGCTATTCTTAACTATTTACTTGTTATTATCATTAAACTAAATGTTTTTTTATTATCTACAAAAGAACTACCAACACTTATACTAATTTCATTATACTTTTCATAACCAAGATATACTCGAAAACGCATTTCATCCATATTCATTCCTTCACGAAATGGTAAAGGTTTAACTGATAAGATTATATTTTTTACTTTCTCATCAAAATAATCATTTTGAAATACTGATGTTTTAATTCCATTTATTTCTCTATTACGGGTCACTATAAACTCACAGCTCGAGCCCCAACCACGAAGACGAAACATATGACTGGCTTCAAGAGCTTCTTTAAGTAAGGATGCGTAATCTTCAAAGTACCCCCAGTATATTGGGTTTGTTTCTTTGGTTACTTCAATCCCTGCTCCAACAGGAGGAAAGTCCTCACTAAAGGCTGGGATTTGAAAGAGTATTAACATTAGTAGTAAAATTATTTTTCTCATTATCATAATTCTAAGCTATTCTTAATTATTTATCTAAATCTATACTTATCCCAAAAATATCTCTATTATATTTTATATGAAACCCATTATATATGTCTATATCCTCATAACTTTGATACCCTAAATAAACCCTGAATAACATATCTTCTGAATTCATATCTGCATAAAACGGTGATGGTTTGACTGATAATATTACCTCTTTTATTTTTCTGTCATAGTAATCATTTTGAAAGACAGAACCTTTAAGGTCTT
>CALVEU010000036.1 GCA_944326635.1 Candidatus Gastranaerophilales bacterium
TAATACTGAATTTTATTTCAATATCAGCTTTTGCTGCTACTCCAAAGAATCATAAATTTTATGAAAAGGATTATCAAAACTACTGGTGTGGTGCAAACGGAGGCGTAACTGAAGTAATTTTGCCTGATAAGGCAAGGGTTGATTGTGTAACAAAGACTCATGCTGTAGAATTTGATTTTGCTAAAAAATGGGCAGAAAGTATTGGTCAATCTTTGTACTATGGAGAACAATTACATAAAAAAGCTGGAATTGTTTTGATTTCTGAAAATGGTCAAAGTGATGAAAAATATATAAAACGTGTAAAATCAGTAGCGAATTATCACAATATTGATTTATGGATAATAACACCAGAACAAATGAAATAAAAATTTTATTATAATAAAAAAAGACCTCATAAGAGGTCTTTTAAAATGGTGGGCAAGGGTGGATTCGAACCACCGTAGTCTCGCGACGGCAGATTTACAGTCTGCTCCCTTTAGCCACTCGGGCACCTACCCATATTCTGTTTTCAAAATTTGCCTTTGACGGGATTTGAACCCGTGGCCTCTCCCTTACCAAGGGAGTGCGCTACCCCTGCGCCACAAAGGCTAATGCCACAAGGGCTTTTATTTAATAAAAAATGCCGACTATAGGAATCGAACCTACAACCTACGGTTTACAAAACCGTTGCTCTACCATTGAGCCAAGTCGGCTAACCACATGAATTATTGTATTAAGAAAATACTTAAATGTCAAGCCTTTCTTTTTTATATTTGTTGTATAATTTTTTTAGCAAATTTTTATATTAAGAAAGGCTTGGATTTATGTTTAGAAGTATTGCCCCTATAATATTGTTAACTGTTTCAAATATATTTATGACTTTTGCTTGGTATGGACATTTAAAGCATAAGTCTGCTGCTTTGTGGTTAGTTATTTTAGTTAGTTGGGGCATAGCGTTTTTTGAATATTGTTTTCAAGTTCCTGCAAATAGAATTGGCAGTAGTGTATATTCTGCAGCGCAGCTAAAAACTATTCAAGAAGTTATTACTCTTTTAGTTTTCAGTGTATTTTCCGTTTTGTATTTAAAAGAAGAATTCAAGTGGAACTATTTAGTTGGATTTGTATTTATAATTTTTGCAGTATTTTTTATTTTTAAAAAATGGTAAAACAAAAAGCGGACGACGGGACTCGAACCCGCGACGTCAACCTTGGGAAGGTTGCATTCTACCACTGAATTACATCCGCATTCTATTTAGTATTTAACTATGTAATAATATCAGATATATGTAAATCATGCAAGTAAAAACAGGTTTGTGTGAATATGTTTATAATATTACAATATGTAAAATTTTTGATAATTAACTAAATTAAAAATAAAGAAATCTATAAATATACCCGTTAAATATTATATTATTGCTTAGATACTCGGTGTGCAGGATGTCAGAATATAGTTTACAACAGCAAAATATAATAAGCCAATACAGGCAGTCAAACAATCTGGGTTTTGTCATATCAGATGACGAAGTGGTGTCTATAATGCAAAAAGAAATGCAAAAGACAGGTAAAGTCTACCCTGGTTTTGAAAATCTTGCCGTATCTAAAAAAGGCAATAAGGATGTAAAAAATACTGATCAGCCAACCCCAACAGTACCTAATAACAATTTGTTTGGAGCAGTTGGGATTAAGGATTTGTCAATTGGTGTTACATTAGAGCGTTCAAAAAATAACTATGCAACTATTCTTCCAACTCAATCCCAAACAGATGCAATAAACTTTTTAAAAGATATAACAAATGAAGCCGATGCAATAGTAAAAGAGCAAGATAAAGAATCAGGAGTTCTATCCTCAGTTGTAAACACTTGGCAAGAATTGTTTAATAAAGAATATGCAAAATCAACAGTAAAAAAAGAACTTTCAAAAACACAACAAGATATTGCACTTTTAGAAAAATCTTCAAAAGGCGAGCCAATAGCATATGATTTTCTTGGAAATCCAAAAGTATCAACATTTGAAGAAACTTTTAGAAGTACAAGGGGAGTAGAACCTAAAGAAAAAAATATTCAAGACTGTCAAGAAAAAGCACAAGACTATGCACAAGTAAAAACAGCCGTAGAAATGATTAACAAGACAAAAGAAAATCTTTCCTTTTCAACAAAAGGAGATGTAACAAGTCAAATGAATCCGGACAAAACATCAAGAGCAATAATAGATGCCTTTAAACTAGCAGGTATAAATTCAAAAGAAGAGATAAATAAAACTTTAAAAGATATAAATGAAAAATATAAAGAGCATCCGGACGTAAAAAAATACGGCGGAGATTTTAGGCTAAGTAAAAATAAACAAGGTAAATATGTAATCTACCGTACAGATAAAAGTGGATATCCAGCAGAAGCAACAAATGAAGAATTAAAACTAATCGCAAAAGAAATGAGTGCACGATTAGATAAATCTTTAGCGACAGCACTAGGTGTAGAATATAAAGAAAATGCGACATCAGAAGAATTATCTGCTCTTACACAAAATACTTTAGAAAAATACCAAAAAGAGTATGAAGCAAGCTTTTCAAAAGCATTTGGAAAGAAAGATTTAAAAATTCTATCAGAACACTATGTTCAAAATCAACAACAAGGTGCAGCCAATATAGAAATGGGCTTAAATATAGCATCAATGGCCTTGATGGTGGTACCAGGGGGAGCAGTAGCAACAAGCGGATGGGCCCTAAAAGGAGCAGTAGCATTAAAAAGTACAACAACAGGCGCAAAAGTTGTAAAGGGTCTAGGTCTGGTAGATAAAGCTAAAAAAGGAGTAAAACTTGCACAAAACTTGCAAAAAGTCCAAAAAGCAACTTCTCCTGTAATTATGGCGAATATGACCTTACGTCCGACAGAGTTGTTTGAACAATTATCTTCTGAAAATGGAATGAGCGCAGAAGAGTGGCAAGCTTGGGGCGAAGGAGTATTACAAAATAGTGTATATATGACAGCAGGTATGGGCGCAAGTAAAATAGCAGAACAAGGTGCTGCAATATATAAGACAAAAGCACTTGTAAATACCTTAAAAAAAGCAGGAAAAAGTTCAGATGAAATATCTGCAATGGTAAAAGCAAATCCTGTAAAATTCCCAAAAGACATTGTAAAAAGTTTTAAAAAAGTAGATACTTTAGCCAAGACATTGCAAGTATCAAGTGAGGTTGCATTAGATATTTCAAGCACATATTTAGTTAACAAAGTAATGGAAAATGGCGATGTAACAAAACAAGATTGGATAAATTCAGTAGCCTTTGCAATATCAGGCGGAGTATTGCAAAAACAGTTTGCTCATTTGAATACAGAATCAAAGGTAAAATACATCCATGATGCGTTTAAAGAATATGGTGTGACAAAAGAAGAAGCACAAAATATTCTAAAGGCAATGGATGATATTTCTGAAGGTAAAATTAGAGTTAAATATAATAAAAACAACATAAGTAAAAAAACTAATATTGTTCAACATGCAGTGGATAATGAAGAAATTGCTCCATTCGCTAAGAGGGTTGAAAAAACACCTGGGATTGAGGAACTTACAAATTCACAAATAAAAGAATTAAAACTTGAAAATGGTGAGTTTGATGAAAATGGTAATTTTATTTCTGATGGAACATATGTAAAAGTTGAAAGTGGAAACCCTCTTAATAAAGGTACAACATACAAATCTTATTCTGATGGTGATTTAAAATTAGCAGAGAATTTTGATGATCTTATTGATCAAATTGTAAAAATTCGTTCAGGGAAAAAACTTTATAAAGGTGAAATTTCTCAGATAAAAGATATGCTTGATAAAAATCCTGATTTAAGTGTTAGTGATTTTTCGGCGATGATTAATGATTTGGTGCATGCTACTGATATAAGTATGAAAACTGAAATTTCGCATCTTTTTGATGGTTATATGCCATTTAAAAATATAACAAATTTTAAAATTTTTAAGTCTAATATTGATTTGTTTGATAAGTTTATTACTGATTTAGCTTCAAATTCTCAAAATATTAAGATTGTCAGCAAACTAAAGAATTTAAGAGCAGAGTATTTTACAGAAAAAATGCCACAGATTGCAACTGATGATTTTAAACGTAATTTAGAGTTTTATAAAAGTTTAGATAAAGATCTTAGACGAGATTTAATCAAGTATGATTATGATATTCTTTTCGCACCCCATGATAAAAAATATTTTGACAGAATTAAAATTGCAGATGATTTTAATCGTTTTGTTGATGAACAAAATGATTATCAAATTGATGTCAAATGTGATGAGTATTCAAGACATTATCCTAAATTAAATGATGAAGAATTTGTGCAGCTTAAAAAGAATATGGATTTGGCAAAAGAATTGATTAAGAATAAGGTTCATTGCAGTAATTTTATTAACCATTTAGTAAACAGTAACGAACCCCAATATAGCGAATTTGTTGATATTTTAAAATCTCAACTAAAAGATAATTTTGATTATAAATATATTCCATATTTGAGAAAGTATATAAACGATAAAGCTATGCTTGATGTTACGACTACTTTGATTAATACATTTCCTAAAGATGATGATGTTATTATTTCTTCACTATATAGAATTAATGATTCTTATCGAACTATGCCGGAAAACGAGAAAAATGAGTTGATTAATAGAATTAAAATAGCAGGGGAATTGCCGGAAATAGTAAAATATTGTTATATTATTAATGAAACCTTACTTGTCAATTTTTTGAAAGAAGCTGATGTTAAAAATTCTGATAAAATTCAAGAATTTGTTACTCTTGCAGAGCCTGAATTTTTGAAAAAAATTGGTCTTAATTCATACGCTAGTACGGCAATATTTGATTTTAACAGATTATTTACCGAAAATGATCTTGATAATATGATTGAATGTGCTAAATTGCATAAAGAATTACCGAAGGAATTTTGTGATTATTTAAAATCAAAAGATTCTATTATTGGAAGTAGCTATTGGAATGAGTCTGATAATCTTAATTATCAATATAAAGTAGCGCCTGAAGAATTAAAAAGCAGAATTGAAATAATTAATGAATATATGCAAAAATTACCTCCTGCTATACTTGAAAGGATTTACAATGGTACAGCAAAAATTAGTAAAAATACTTTAGAGGCATTGACTCAAATAGATGATGTTCTTGCGGTAAATTTTGTGTCTAATCGAAATGTTGAGGTCTTAGAACAAATAGATAAAGATGTATTAGATCGGTTTGTAAACTATATTAAAAATGAAAAAATTGGTAAAGAAAGTGCTCAAAAATTTAGCTGGAATTTATACAGTAGTGAGCAAATGGACTTTTTTAAGAACCTTAGTGAAGATGAGTTGAGTGCAATATCTTTTAAGTCTTTGTCTCAAAATTTTTCTGCAAATTTGCAAAATAGAGTGGATATAATAAAAGAAATTATTGCAAAAACTCCTAAGCGATTGCGAGATTTTATTAAAGATGATATCAATATAAGCTTTTATGTTGATTATGCAAAGTTATATAAAGATTCTGAGTATGGATTGCTTGTTGATAATCTTGAAAAACTTTCAGATGAAGATCTTAAGAGTATTGGTCCAAAAACTATTATTAAATATTTAAACCAAAATTACAGGGTTAAAGAATTAAATCCTCGTAATATAGAATTGAGGAGAGATATTCCAAAAGATGTAAAAACTAAATTGGATGAACATGCATTTAATTTATTAGCGTCAGAGAAGATTGTGGATATAGATAAAATAAATGCAGAAATTGATAATTTAAAAAAATATGGAGTTTATGAAAATATTTCAGATTACTGTCTGTATGATGTTTTAATTAACACATCGCCAGAAATGAAAAAGTGTATAGATGATATTATTAGTAATCCTGATTTTGATTCAAAAAATATTAATTCGCTTATCTACAATTTACAGCATCTAAAAACTGATTATATAGAAAATGTTAAACCTGAAGATTATAGTGAAGAATGGGATTTTGTGCAAGAACTTATTAATGAGCCAAAATTAAATGTGAATGATATAAATAATGTAATATGCACATTAAACCGCGATAAAAAAAGTTGTGAGATTCAAAAGAATTTTGCAAGATACCTTATCAATAGAGGTGATCTTGATGGTAATACCATAAGAGGTCTTTTATATAAAATTTCACATGCAAAATGGTTAGAAGGTCGAGGTAATGATGCAAGAATTGATTTTGCAAAACAATTACTTGATAACCCTAATATAAAAAAAGAAGATGTTCCTGATTTAGTCGAAATTTGCAAAGGGCCGATTTCTGATAATGTAAAAAAAACAGTTGTAGATATGATGAGTACCAAAAAATACAAAGTCGCAGATGTGCAATCTCTATTTGAGTCTATTGCTGATGAATTAAATAATTATAGCGATGCAAAGGTCGATACCTTAAGAACTTTAGTGCTTGATAATAATATAGATGTTTATGAAGTAAATAGTATTTTAGCAAATTTAGTTCATATAAAGGATGAAAATAGCATTAGACTAATAAACTCTTTTCTTGATAACTTGATAAAAAATAATAAAGTAGAAAATTCACAAATAAAAGAAATGGTAGAAATATTTTTAAATAATCAAACTATTTCACCTGAGATTTTGATACAAAAAATTAATAATTTCATAGATGCTGAACTTGATTTCAATACGATAAAAGATATTTGTGAAAATGCTAAAGTTCTATCAATATTTAATGATGATCTAATTAATGTTTTGAAAAAGTTGAAAGATAGTGGTGCCAATATCTCTCAAATTGTAGATTTAATTTCAAATAATGTAATTGCTGTTAAGCTAAGTGATAAAGTAAATACTTTGATTTCTTTAGGTAAATTATCTCCTGAAGATAAGGCTATTTTTAGTCATCAAGGTATTGATATTGATTCAAAAATTAATTCTTTGATGCTTGAAATTAATAAAAAGTATCCTACTATAGATACTCCGAAAGAGAATATTAAAGACTTTTTAAACCATATAAAAAATACAGATGCTAGTGATCGTGTTATACAAACTGCTGATTTTGAAAAATTTGGAAAATCAGGCATTCCTTTGGAATATTCTAGAGATGAATTTATCCAAAATATGGATAATATTATTAGAAAATACTTCCCAAAAGTTGACTTAATGAATGATAATGTTAAAATTCCAGAATTAAAATTATCACAATTGGATAAAGAATTAACAGCTCAAAAAATAAAAGACCTTAGATCTAAACATAAAAGCGAAGAAGTTGAAGTGATTATAGATGGAAATAAGGCTCTTGGTACAAGATTCTTAGAAACTCAAGGTGGTTCTAATACAGCTTATTATACTCAAATTGGGGATAAGCTATATTATATAAAATACCCAGATAAGAATAAATTAGGGCAAAGTATTGAAGAAGTTATAGCTTCTAAGTTGTATCGAGCAGCTGGTATTGACTCTCCAAATATGAAATTTATATATGATGAAAATAAAAACATTATTGGTATGGCTGGAGAGTATGTTCCGAATTTAAGTAAAGAACCAAAATCTGTAGCTCAAAAATATGATGGCTTCGCTGTAGATGCTTGGCTTGCAAATTGGGATGCCCCTAAAAATGATAATACTCAATATCGTGATAATGGAGTTGTAAAAGTTGATGTTGGAGGCTCTCTGCGTTATCGTGCTCGTGGAGAGTTGAAAGATTTTGGAAATGTTGTCAATGAGTTATCGTCTTTAATAGAGCAAAACTATAAATTTATGTCTATGTCAAAACAAGATTTACAAAATTCTTTGAAGCATGTTACTGATGTATCATCTGATTTAATTCAAAGTATTGTTTTAAATTCTCCAATTAATGATACTTCTTTGATTAATGTTCTTTTAAAACGTAAGGAGTACATAACTATTTTTGCTCAAAAAATAGAAGAACTTGATGAAAAAGATTTCCCAGATATTCTCCATTTGATTAATTATGCAAAACAATTAACTAATGCAGAATTTAAAACTAATAAAAATGTCGCTGAATTGTTAGGTTATGAACGAACAAAAACCGGCTTTGAAGGTCTTTTAAATACCAAAGGAACAGAGAATATTGCCTTATCTATTGAGGAAAAACGTTTGGCTGAAGAATTGAAAGCTGAAATAAAAAAATACACAATTCAAAATAAAATATCTGAATCTGTAGATTTAACACAAGAGACTAAAGATTTTTTAAATTCTATAGTTTCTGGCGTTCCTGAGTTTGCAGCATTTTTTGGAAAACCCCAACATAGTTCTCAAAAATATTCACTAGATGTCCATATTCTAAAAGTTTTACAAGATTCAATGAATGATCCTTTATATAAAAAATTAAATGATTCAGATAAAACAGTTTTAAAATTGTCTACGCTTTTGCATGATATTGGAAAACGTTATTTAGGAAATACTTCTGATACAGGGCACGCTGCCAAATCAGCTGAATATGTTTATTCTATTCTTGAAAAATTTAATTTTTCAGATGAAATAAAGGATAGAATTATATCTGTTGTTCAAAATCACCATTGGTTTAAAGCTTATAATTTAGGTCAATTATCGAATAGAGAAATCGCAACATTATGTCGTAGACCTGAGGATTTTTTAATATTTCGAATTATGGCAAAAGCTGACGCTAATAATGTAAATGATCACTTTTTTGAAGATGTAATGCATGCTAAAACAGTTGAACAAGCAAATCTAGAATTTGATAAAAAAATGAATGAAATAGAAAAGTATGTCCAAGAATTAGCAGAAAAACAAGTTGTAATTACGACTTCTAAATTTAAAAAAATTCCGCAAAGAATATCACAAGACGGTAGAGTATTGCCAGAAAGATCTTTCCCTAAAGAAGAATATATGCTTGATGGTAAAAAAGAAGAATTTGAAGTCCTAAATCTTACAAAATTAGATAGTAAAACAAATTTGTTTAAATACGGATTTGATAATGTAACTCTTGAAAATCTAAGGTTGGCAGTTCATATGGTTAATTCTAAGATAAATTTAGAAATATTTAAATCTCTAGCTAATAATCCTATAAATAATTCTGCACAATCTATTTCAATGATAAGTATGGCTGATAAGTCTACATATTCAAATCTTATATTTGGATTGGTTTTGGATTTAGATAATGCAAATGTATCTCATGCTTACTATGCTAATACAGGTTCAGGTACTAAAAAAGGTTTCAGTGATTTTGTTCAAGAAATGTTTGAAGATAGTAAACATAGAAATTTTGTGAAAGATAAATTCTTTGAATATATGTTCAACAATAATATTGAATTATCAAATGCTGAGTATGCGCAAATAGCTAAAGAAATCATGAGTAAGAAATATCCTGAAACTCAGATTAAAGATTTTCATATTGGTTCAAAGATATTTAAAAAAGAAGATATTATTTCAGCATTTAAATACTCTAGGGATCAGCTTATTGAGCAGAAAAAAATGAAAACTCATGGTTTTCATAATGAAATTGTGGCTCTTAATTCAAAAGTAAAGGGGTTGACCGCAAAAGTTAATTCTCTTGACGATTGTCCAAAATGGTTCCTTGAGTTTGCACATGACAATAATTTACCAATAATTTTGTTAGGAAATGACTACTAAATAATTTTGCAAAATAAAAAAGAGCCTAAAAATCAGACTCTTCTTTATGGAGCGGGAGACGAGGCTCGAACTCGCGACATCCTCCTTGGCAAGGAGGCATTCTACCACTGAATTACCCCCGCATTGGGTACTTTTTTATTATTACATGAACATTTTTTTTTTGCAAGTCTTTTTTCTTATTGAAAGAAAAAAATTTTTATTTTGTTAAGTATTTTCATCCCTATACTTTGTTTTTGAGGTTTATTTGAAACTTTTTCATATGTAGGATTTGTTGGAATATTGTCAATATGATTTTTCCAGTTTTTTATTCTTGTTATTTGATTTTCAATAATTTTTTCAAGGTTGTCTTTTGCATATTGTGCACTATATACAATTTCATTTATATGTTCTTCAATTCCATTTATTTTAGGCGGGTGTTTGTATTGTGTAGAGAGTCTAAAAACAAAATCATCATATTGGATATAATGTGTTATGTTATTATTCCCGCAATTGTATTTTAATTTTTTGATTTCAGACTTGTTTTTGTAAAATTTATTATATGATTTGTTGTTTATAAATATAATTTTTGCATTTTTATTTGTTAATTTATTTTTAATACTTAGCATGGTATTGTTTCTTCTGTTTTTATTGTACTATCCATTGAACGAACGTCTATTTTTATTCTATCTTGGAAGGCTTTATTTAATTTATTTATCAAGTCGTTAGATGAATTAACCCAAAATAGTGAAGATGTTAATATTTTTACGTCATTGTCAAAATCTTTTAATTTAAAAGTAACTGGATCAGAACCAGAATATTGGCATAAAATATTTTTTAATAGAACTATTTCTTCGAATTTAAAGTCATCAATTAATGAAATTGTAAAAATATTGGAATTATCAACAGTTTTTACAGTTTCTACAATTAATGACGGTGGTTCATCATCGCTTCTTCTGTTTACTTTGCCGGAAATAATGACTCGTTGCTCATTTTGTAGGTAATCACCATATTCTTGAATTTTTCCGTTGAATGCGATAGCTTCAATTTTCCCAGAAAGATCTTCGACTGTTATAAATCTTATAAATTTTGTAGGTTCTTTTTTTGTTGGAATTTGTTTGACTGCTGTAATAAGTCCGCAAATTGTGACAATTTTATCATTTGGTTGTTCTGGAATTTCTGTTATTTTATGTGTCATTAAGAATGGTAATTTATCTCTAATTGTCGATAGAGGGTGGCTGGTTACATAAAATCCCAAAAATTCTTTTTCAAAATTTTGTAAAGTTCTTGCATCATATTCTTCATCAGATCCAGATAGTTGGAATTTTGCATCTTCTATAGCAGATGTGTCTCCAAGCATGTCAAATAAACTGCCTTGTCCTGATTCTTTTGCTTTGGATTCTTTAGAAGCGGTAGCGGTTATGTATTCAATATTATCCATTAATTGTTTTCTACTTTTTTCTATTGAAGCAAACGCTCCGGCTTTAATTAATCCTTCAAGAGTTTTTTTGTTTGAACATTTTGTATCTAAGCGTTTGATGTAATCATAAATTGATTTATAATCACCATTTTCTTCTCTTTCTTTGATGATTTCTTCAATTACCCCTTCTCCTACTTGTTTTATAGAAGCAAGCCCGAAACGAATATTTTTACCATCAGGTGCATATTCAAGATATGATTTATTAATATCCGGTGGTAAAACTTTTATGCCATATTTTAAAGCTTCTTCAATATATGCTTGAGTCTTGTCCTGATCACCAGCAACACTTGATAATAGTGCAGATAAATATTCAACTGGAAAATGGCATTTCAAATAAGCTGTTTGATATGCAACGAATGCATAAGCTGAAGAATGGGCTCTGTTAAAGCAGTATGCTGCGAAGTTTTGAATTTGTTCAAAAAGTTTAGTTGCATCTTCTGCTTTCATGCCGTATTTTGCAGAACCTTCAATTAATTTATCTTTTTGGGCTGCCATTGCAACAGGGTCTTTGTGTCCCATCATACGACGAACTTGGTCTGCTTGTCCTAAAGAGTAATCTGCCATAATTTGGAAAATTTGCATGATTTGCTCTTGGTATACCATTGTTCCATATGTATCTTTTAGGATTGGTTCTAACCTTGGGTGAGCATATGTAATAGCTTGACGACCATGTTTTCTTTCAACGAAATCATCCACCATGCCAGATCCTAAAGGACCTGGTCTGAATAGTGCAACTAAAGCTCCTAAATCTTCAAAAACGTCTGGTTTTAGTTTTTTTACCAAACTTGTCATTCCAGAAGATTCAAGTTGGAATACTCCGACAGTTTCACCTCTAACTAACATGTCATATGTTGGTTTATCGTCTAGAGGAATATGGTTAATATCAACATCTATTCCTTGACATTTTTTTACGAGTTTAACTGTTTTATGAATCATTGTAAGGTTACGCAGACCTAAAAAGTCCATTTTTAGAAGTTTCATTTTTTCTAAAATTTCTCTGTGATACTGCGTAATAATGATCCCATCTTTAGATGGTTGTACTGGTACGATTTGATCAAGTGGCTTGTATGAGATAATCACACCTGCGGCGTGCATGCCTATACCGCATTTAATGCCTTCTACATTTTTAGCTGTGTCGATTACTCTTTTTATTTCTTCATCTGTATCGTATAGATTTTTTAATTCAGATCCTTCAATCATTGAGCCTTCAATTGTATCTTCGATTAAGGATGCTGTTTTGTTACTTTTTGCATATTCCATTCCGAATACTCTTGCAACACTTTTGAATGCGTTTCTTGCAGCAAGTGTATTGAATGTAATAATTTGACATACTTTATCTTCGCCGTATTTTTTTACAACGTAGTCAATAACTTCTCCACGTTTTTCAATACAAAAGTCTGTATCAATATCAGGCATACTGAAACGTTCAGGGTTTAAGAATCTTTCAAACAATAGATGGTGTCTTATAGGGTCTAAGTCCGTAATATCAAGTGCATATGCAACAACCGAACCTGCTGCAGATCCCCTACCAGGGCCAACTGGAATATCGTGAGTTTTTGCAAAGTGAATAAAATCCCAAGTTATTAAGAAGTATGCAGAAAACCCCATTTTCTCAATAATTCCAAGTTCGTATTTTACACGTTCTTTAAGTTCTGGAGTTATTTCTTCTTCTTTGTATTTTCTTTTAAGACCTTGCATTACAAGCTCTTCTAAGTAAGAATCAGTTGTGTGATTTGGAGGAACTTGGAAATCTGGTAATGGTGCTTCCCATTTGATTGTAACGTGACATTGTTCTGCTATATCAACTGTGTTTTTTATACATTGGTCAAATGTTTCAGAATCCATCCATTTAAATGCATCCCGCATTTCAGAAACTGTTTTTACATAAAACTCATTATTAGGAAAATGAAAACGATTTTCTTCATCTTTCATAGACTGAGTCTGCATGCAAAGTAAAGTATCATGCCAGTCAGCATCTTCTTTTCTCAAATAATGAGAGTCGTTGGTGATAATCATTTTTATATCAAGTTCTTTTGCTAGCTTGATTAAATCAGGATTAGTTCTTTTTTGTTCTTCCAGTCCATGATCCTGCAACTCAATGTAATAATCGTCTCCGAATAAATCTTTATAGCGTTTTGCAACGGCTTTTGCTTCTTCATAATCACCTTTTAATAAGTTTTGCAAAACTTCTCCACCAAGACATGCTGAGCAGCAAATTATACCTTCATGTCGTTCTTTTAACAATTCAAAATTTATACGAGGCTTCATATAAAAACCTTTGCAAGCTGCATCAGATGCAAGTTTTACAAGGTTCATGTATCCTTCATTGTTTTTTGCTAAAAGTATTAAGTGATATCTTGGATTATTATTAGGATCTTTTTCTGTAATATCCCCATTGTGTACATAGAATTCACACCCTATAATAGGCTTAATTCCAGCTTCCTTGGCTTCCAAATACAAGTCGAGTGCACCATACATAACACCGTGGTCAGTAATAGCAACTGCAGGCATGTTATTTTCTTTGGCAAACTTGCATAAATCTTTTAGTTTTATTGCTCCATCAAGAAGTGAAAATTCACTGTGGAGGTGTAGTGGTACAAATTGAGTATTACTATCCATAGCACAATCGTAACATAACATTATTAAAAAAAAAATTTAATGTAACGTTATTTTATGAATAATTTTCAAGAGTAGAATTAATTCTTTCGATCATCTCTTCTTTAAAAAATTTAGGAGAACAAATCTCACATTCAGTTCCATATCTCATTAACCTTTTTATTAACATATGTAAGTCTTCATTTTTATTAACTATTATATGGCTACCGTCTGCTTCTATTTTATCTAATCTTTCCCAATCTCTTAGTTTATAGTTTCTTGCTAATCTGTTTTTTATTCTATAAACGATTGTTGTAGGTATTGATTGCCCTGAATTAGATATTGGTAATTGTTTTACAGATTGAATATTTTCAATTGGTATTTCATATATTCTGCTTCCATTATTCCCAAGAGCCTTTAGGTAAATTTTTCTTTTTTGGTATAACAATTCAACTGGAGAACATAAAAGGTTTATTGATTCTCCTTTTTCTGTTGTGTAAATAATTTCAAGTTTCAATTTATCTTGACAATATTTTTCGCACTGTTTAATCTGTTCTATCATTTCAGAATGATTAAATTGTAGGTGTAAATTATTTGTATTATTTGAAATTTTTCCTATAGCTTGAGCAAAATCATCATATCTAATTTCTAAACTATGTATAAAATGTTCCAAGTTATTTTTATTTCTTCCAGAAGGAAGTATTTGGCAGGCTTCTTTCAAAAGTTCAATACTTTTCAAATCTTCTAAATTTAATTTGATTTTGTATAAAGAACTCATCATTTGATATTTACCGTTAATTTTTTTTACCTTTATACCAAATATTTTCATTGCATTAAGGTATTTATTTAATGTAACATGCGTATTAGAAGTTCCATCATATTGCCCGTTTGAAAAGTGGTCTATAACTTTTTTGAATTCAACATCTCCTTCGTAGAGCATTTTTAAAAATTCAAATAATTTAACGCAGGCATCATTGTATTTTTCTGTTAATTTTTTAGTCACAATAATACCCCGCTTTCATATCGTTTAAAAGTTTAATAAAATCTTGTTTAAAACTTTCTGGAGAAATTATTTTACAGATTGGTCCATATTCTAAAAATTTTTGTTTTGCTAAAAAAGTATTTGATGTATTTAGTTCAATAATTACTTTGTTATTTTCTGATTTAACTATTTTTTCATTGCTATCAATAATTATGTTAGTAGGATTGCAATTTAATTCATAGGTTATGCAAATATTCTTCAGCTTATCAGGTATAGTTTTGTGTAATTTGATTTCATTAATTGCTTTAATTCTATTAACTAAAAATATGCCGTATTCCATGTATTCTAGACCGGTACCGTATAAATATACTTTCCCGTTAGAAATGTCAATTTTGTCTGTAAGAATTTCAATATTTTTAATTCCAGAATTTGGAGAATTATATTTAATGACTATTTGGTATTTTTTTTCGCAGCAATCAATTAATTCTTCAAGTAATTCTCGATTTATGTCTTTAAGTAAAGAGATATTTTTAATTTCGTTTATAAAATTTTCTGATTTAATATATTTACTGATTTTTTCAAAGAATTTTTCCAAAGCCAATAACTCTTTAATATCAATATTTTTCACAAGACTTTTATAAGTTTTTATGACACTTTGCATTTCTTCATCAGACATTTTCAGTTCAAAAGGGTGAGCTGTTATAACATATCTTGAAACTTTATCTTCTCCTCTAAATCTTTTTACTTCACATCCTATTCTTTTTAACGAATTTATGTAAACTCTTAATGTGTCAATTGATATTTTTTCTCTTAAGTATGGGTGATTAATAAAATGATTACAGATTTCTTCATAAGATTTTGGCCCTTCTGTTAATAGAGAGAATAAAAGCAACGCTTTATATCCAGTAAAAGACATTAGATTGTAGGTAACTTTTTGGCTTTTTATAAATTCTTTCATTATTCTC
>CALVEU010000037.1 GCA_944326635.1 Candidatus Gastranaerophilales bacterium
TTGAATGTATTAAATTTGAAAAATCTTCATTTAAAAGTCATATTAATAAAAAATATTTTAATTAAAAATGTGTTATAATAAATATACAAATAGAAAGGAGCTATTTATGAAAAGATTTTTTACAAAACAGACACAAAAATCTTTCAAATTAAAAGATAATTGTATAGGAGTGTCTACCTGCGTAGCAGTCGGGGGGGGGCGATTTAGAGCTTGCTCCGCAAGGATTTAGAAGGTATAGTCATTCTGAGGGAGAATACCCGAAAGAATCCAGCCTATTATTAAAACTAAAAGCTGGATTGCTTCGACAAAAGTCTCGCAATGACAGATTTGGATTTACATTAGCAGAGGTTTTAATAACATTAGGGATTATAGGTGTTGTTGCGGCGATGACAATGCCATCTTTAATATCAAAGTATAATGAAAAGGCTTGGTTGACTGCTTTTAAACGTTCTTATTCAATTTTAAATCAGGCTTACCTAAGAGTTTATGAAGATATTGGAATATCTAGAAATTGGTGTGATAAAAAAAATGCAGAATGTTCGCAAGTTTATTTTAATTTGTTATCAACATATTTAAGTATTTCAGAAGTTTGGGGGTATAATCTCCCTCAGCATTTGAAAAGAATTAAATATCGAGATTTAGATGGATCTGCTTTTAGTTTATTTAGTAATTATTATTGGTTTGTCTTAAATGATGGGGCTTTTGTTGGAATATCATATGATTCAGAGTTTAATATGCCATTAATGTTAGTGGATACAAATGGAAGTAAGAGACCTAATCAATTGGGAAAGGATTTGTTTTTTATAACTTTAAATAATCGAGATGATTCTCCTGTTCTTTCAGGGTATTCAAAATGGTGGTTGTATGATGGTGTATTTTGTTCTACAACAAATGCTTCAGGTGCTTGGTATAAAGGTGGAGGTTGTTCTTTGTGGATAATTGCAACAGGAAATATGGATTATTTACATAGAGAAATTCCTTTAGATGAGTGGAAAAGAAATGTTCAAAAACTACTTATTAAGTTTGGATCATCTTCATTAAATTAAAAATAACCTGCAATATGCAGGTTATTTTTAATTTAAAATTTGTATTCAGGAATTTCAAAAGGTTCATTATTTGCATCTTTGTCTACAAATTTTAGATAATAATCCATTGCTGTATCTTTTGATTTATTATAGAAATTTTCATCTATGTATTTTTTGTGTAATTCAGTTCTATCTCCTGAATAGTTTCCTAATATATTTGCATAAGTTTCAATGATTGCTTTATTAGATCCGCCTCCGTATGCTTTAGTTTTTGCATCCGTACCTGATGGTCTAATTTCAATATATTTATCAGTAAATTCAAGATATGTTCCATCTCCTACGAAT
This sequence comes from Candidatus Gastranaerophilales bacterium, assembly GCA_944326635.1. Lineage (GTDB taxonomy): Bacteria > Cyanobacteriota > Vampirovibrionia > Gastranaerophilales > Gastranaerophilaceae > Stercorousia. The sequence continues at coordinate 1,371 of CALVEU010000037.1, forward strand.
TTAATTGATATTAAGTTATCAAAAAGAAGACTTTTTAAAGTATTATTTAATACTTCTTTCACATTATCAATTGTCATTTTTCCTTCTTTAACAGCTATTGCCATTGATAAGTAGAATAAATCATTTTTAGTTCTTTTTGCTTCTCCTGCAATTTTATCGGCTTTTAACTTATTAATATCAGGTTCTGATTCATTGTAGTATGCAATATCTACTCTTGTATCAAAACGTCCTATGATGTTATTTTTTTCAAAGATTTCTGTTAAGTATTCAGATAATGATACTTGTTCTTTTTGCAGTTTAGATATAAGTGCTGATGCTACAATTATTGCTTCTGTTGCACTTTTTTCTCTCATTGCAATAGCAAATCTCCCAGCTTTTGATTTAATGAGTTCTTCTGTTCCCATAATCATACCGCCAGATTCTTCTCCTCCAAATAATAGTCTTGGATTTACACCTAGGTTAATTGAATTCCCTAATACGTCATCTATTATTACTTCTTTGTCAGGATTGTTTTTTAGTTTTAATTCAACTTTTTTCATTATGTTTGCAATTTCTTTGAAACCAACTGGTACATTTATAACTTTTACTCCTTGTTTTTTAGCCCATTCGTCCCAAGAAATTGCTGATGCTGTAGTTTTAATCATAAATCTTGGATGATTATTCCATAATCCTTGAGTTTTTAATTGTTTTGCCCAAAAATCCATTAACATTAAAAATGCTTGGTTGGCGGTGAATATTGTAAGTATTAAATCTTCATTTAATTTAATATAATCAATGCCAGCTTTTTCTAGTTCAGGAATTGTACAAGCGTATTCAGTTTGTGCAATTGTAAGTCTGTCATGGTCTGGATCTGTTATTAATACAGCTGTTCCAACAGGCATTTTAGTTAGTTTTTTTTCATAATGTAATGTTTCAATTACTGGGAAGAATTTATCTCCATTTTGTCTTTTAGAGGTTACTGTAGCATCTACAGAATAATCGTAGAATGCTTTTTCGCCTTTTGGTGTATGGTCATATTTCCCAATTGAGTGGAAAAATGGGTCTTCTTCTGTATTAAACCATGTGAATTTGTCAGAAATATCAAGTTTTTTCAATACTCTGCTTAAAGTTCTATACGCAGATCCGCCAACGTTTTCAATAACAATTTTATCTTTAATTTTTTTGATTAAATCTAAGTTGATTTTTTGTGCAACACCTGATTTTAAGTATTCTACATATAAATCAACTCCATCATCAATATTTGCAAGAACTTTTTCATCAATCAATGGATTATTTTTAGCTGCAATTTTTATTTCGTAAGTCCCTTTTCTGTTTGTTTCGTCAAAAATTTCTTGAATTTTATTAACAAATTCCATAGACTCTTCTGGTAAATATTGGCTTCCTTGGCAATTTAAGTCTTTTGTAGCATTTTTCACAGAAATACCATGGCTTGATGTAATGTATTCGCCTCCAAGCAAATCAAGTTTAAATGCTAAAAAGGAAGCTAGCCATATTGGAATAGTTTTTCTTTCTTTTGGTACAAGAGTTCTAATACCATTAGCAGCTTGAATTCTTGCTATAGCATCAAGAAATAAGTCTGAATTATATCTTACTTCTCGTCCTGCTACTTTTATAATTTCTTTGCCTTTGTATTTTTCTTTAGCAACAAGAGCTTTAGCTAGAGTTGCAAGCACAATCCCAACTAAATTGATCGGAAATCTTGTGTCTTGAGGGTATAAAATATTTTGTGGACCTCTAATACCCGCAGTTGAGACTTTAGCTTCTTTTGCATAATTTGCAAACCATTCTTCTAAATTTAAACCTTCTGGATTTGTTTTTGCATCATAAGGTTTAAGGTGTTCTTTTTTTAGAATAAAAGTAAATTCTCCTTCATTTGAAAAATTCATTAATTCAAGATTTTTAATGTATTCTGGAGTTTTGTCATAAACACTTTTGAATAATTCATTTTCTAATTCTATATTTGATGTTTTCATAAATTCTCTCTCCTTAAACAACTATTATTATTAATAATATACAAAAAATTTGTATTATGCAATGAATTATATGCTTTTTGATTATTAATACTTGTCTTATTATTTTATTAAAGGTATAATTGAATAAAAAGTCTATCATTTAGTAGAGGATATAATATAATGTTTTGGGATAAAGATAAGAATTATACAAAACGAACTGCAAAAGAATATAATATTTGGCGAACTATATTTCAGTTTATTATTTGTAAAATTTTTTATATGATTCGTTTGAAATTGGTATATAGACTTGAAGTTTACGGCTTGGAAAATGTGCCAAAGGATAATGAATATATTGTATGTCCAAATCATTTATCAACTCTTGATCCCCCTATGGTTGCAGGAATTCTTCCTAGAAGAGTTTCTTTTATGGCTAAAAAGGAATTATTTGATATTCCTTTTATAAGATGGTGGATAGATTGGTTAGGTACTTTTGCTGTTAATAGAGAAAGTCTTGGACCTTCTACGATTAAAACTGTAATGGAAATCAAAAAGAGTAAGTGGGTGTTTGGTATTTTCCCTCAAGGGACAAGAGGAGTTCCTGGAACTATTAGTGGTGTAACTAAAGGTTTTGCAGGACTTGCTAAAATTACAAAATGTTCTGTTTTGCCAGTTGGTATTGTTGGTACTCAAGAAGCAAAACACATTCCTTTTACAGGTAAAGTAATCGTAAGAATAGGAAAACCTATTCCATATGATGATAATCCTGATGTTGTTGTTCAAAAATGGATAGATGCAATTCAGGAATTAACGGGGTTTAAATATATTCCACATGATGATAATGTTAATTTAGGAGTAAAGAATAGCGATGAAAGAAAGAAATTATAATAGAAGATATCCTAAGGAATATAATATATTTAGAACTTTATTTTATTATAGTTTTCTATATGTTGTAGTTATTCCTTTTATGAAAATATTTTATAACTATAAAATTACAGGCAGAGAAAATCTTCCAACAAAAGCCAAAAGTGGAAAATTTATATATACAGCAAACCACGTTTCTCATTTTGATCCTCCAATGGTGACAATGGCTTGTAACAGACCAATTGCTTATATGGCGAAAAAAGAATTATTTCAAAAAGGTGATAAGTTTGAATGGCTAGTTAAACGATTAGGGGCTTTTGCTGTTGATAGAACAAAACCAGAAATTGCGACATTTAAAACCGTAAAGGATATTCTTTCTACTAGTTGGTCTTTAGGTGTTTTCCCTCAAGGTGGTATAAGACCTTATGGGTCAGAACTTGGGGATTTGAAAAAAGGTTTTGTAGTAATTGCTAAAAATGCAAAAGCTGATATCGTTCCTGTGGCTATTGGTGGATTTACTGGGTATCCTAAATTAAAACCATTTACAAGAAGGGAAGTTCATTTGCATGTTGGAAAACCAATTTCTTATAAATTAAGTGAAGAAGAAATTATATATGAGTGGTGTAAACAAATTTCAGAGCATGCTGATTATATAAATACAGCACCAGTCCCAGATTCATATAAAAATCAAGAGTCTGTGTAATCAGGTAAGTAAATTTTTATTATAATAAAAAATCTCTTGATTAAATTTAATCAAGAGATTTTTTTATATATAGAAGAAAGAAATTATTTGATTAAGCTGCTTGAGCCGGAGCTTCTTGAGGTTTTAATTCCGGTTGAGGTTTTGCAGCTGTTTGAGTTTGTTCCGCAGCTGGTAATTGTTCTAATTTAGCGAGTGCTGCTGTTGCTGCTTCCTGAACATTTTTATCTTGATCGTTCTTAGCGATTGTAAATAATGTTGTTAGGTCTTGTTTGTATGCAGGTTGTTGAATATAGCTTAATGCTTCAATTGCTGAAGTTCTAACCATTGGGTTAGGGTTGTTCTTTAATTGTTCAACAATTGTAACTGCTCCTGGTAATTCTGTTAAAGGAACTGTAGAGCCAGTTAATTTAGCTACTTCATCTCCGTATAATTTTTGCATTATTGAAGAAGTGAACATTGCATAGCTTTTATTTCTTTCAGATTGTTCCATTGGAGTAATTGTTGTTGCTAATTTTTTGTCAGCATCTGAAAGTTGTTCGCCTTTCATTAATTTTTGTCTTGCAGCGATTTGTTCTGCTGTCGGACCTGCTAATTTGCTTGAATCACTATTTACAATTGTATTTAATGCATTTACAATTTTTTCATCTAACAATTCTGTAGCTTTTTGTGGTTCATCTTTTACCATGTTTGCGATTTCTTCCATTGCGTTTGCTTGAACTTCAAAATCTGGGTTTGTTAATTTTGCAATGAATGAGTTTAAATCAACTTGAGGTGTCATTGGAACAGGTTGTTCAATTTCAACTTTAGGTGCTTCAGCTGGCTTTTGTTCTGCAACTTCTGCTGTTTTAGGAGCTTCTGTTGGTTGTGTTACAACTGGAGCAGGAGCATTATAGTTTTGTTGTTGTATTACTTGTTGAGGAACAACTTGTTGAGCAACTGCTGGCTCAATTGTTTGAGGTTGAGGAGCAGGAGCTACTGTTTGTGTTTGTACAGGAGCTTGTGGTTGTTGAGCTACTGGACAAGGTGGGCAGACAATTTGTTGTTGTGGAGGCATGTAATAAGGTTGAGCCTGTGTCTGCGGATAATCATATAATTGAGCTTGTGGGTATGTATAATATGGCATTGTAGGTGCTGCATATTGAGGAACATTCATTGCAACTTGGCCAACTCCCGGTGCGCTCACTGAAGGATTGTGTACGTCAATCTTTACTGCATTGTAATTAGGTGCAGGTAATGGTTGTGTCATGTACTGCATTTGGGGTTGCATGTAAGGATTTACTAAATTTGGAGCTTGAATCATTTAATTTCTTCCTTTCGATAAAATATCTTCCATATTTTTATTCTACTGTTTAAATATCCCTCAAGATATAAAATTGCTAAAATTAGAAAAATTTTTAATAATTCTTAACAAAAACAGCTTAAAATTTACATTTCCCTTAATTTTATATTTATGCTATAATATTGATGTAACACAGATGAGTGGGATGTATATTATATGATAATTGATAAGAATAATAGAAAATCTATTAGGTCTGTATTCGGTAAAACTTTAGCTGAGTTAGGTAAATCTAACCAAAATATTGTAGTATTAGATGCTGATTTGTCATGCTCTACTCAAACTCAAATTTTTGCTAAAGAATTTCCCGAAAGATTTTTTAATTGTGGAATTGCAGAGCAAGATATGATTACAACGGCAGTTGGTTTAGCATCTGTTGGAAAGGTGCCTTTTGCTGCTAGTTTTGCAATGTTTGTAACTGGTAGAACATATGATCAAATTAGAAATTCAGTATGTTATCCGGAATTTAATGTAAAAATTGTTGGAACTCATGGCGGTGTTACAGTTGGTGAAGATGGCGCAAGTCATCAGGCTTTAGAAGATATTTCTTTAATGCGTGGAATTCCTAATATGTCTGTTATTGTTCCTGCTGATTGTAGAGAATGTGAACAGGTTATCAAGTTTGCTGCTGAAAATTATGGACCTATGTATATTAGGATTCCTAGAACTAATGTTTGTGATATCTTTGACGAAAATTATGAATTTGATTTTTGTAAAGCTAGAGTTATAGAAGATGGTACAGATGTAACTATTATTACAAATGGTGAAACTTTAGCAGAAGTAATTGAAGCATGCGAGAACTTGAAAAAATCAGGTTATTCAGCTCAAATTATCCATGTTCCAGTTGTAAAACCTCTTGATGGCGCTACTATTATTGAAAATGTTAAGAAAACAAGATTTGTAATGACTGTTGAAAATCACTCAATAACAGGTGGTTTAGGTAGTGCAGTTTGTGAATTACTTGCAGAATATTATCCTTTACCCGTTCATAGAATAGGTGTAAATGATAATTTTGGTCAGAGCGGTAAGTGGGATTTCTTGCTCGATTATTATGGCTTAAGTTCTGATAAGTTAACTGGTACTATTAAAAAATATATTGATAAGTATCGTCTTATCCAGTCTTCAAAAATTTAATCAAGTCCAGAGTATTGAAATATTCAGGATTAGAAAGATAAGGAAAAATTATGATTCAATTTAGATCAGTTACAAAAAAATATAAAAATGATCATTATGCTTTGAAAAATATTAACTTAGATATTCTTTCGGGTGAATTTGTATTTATTGTCGGAGCTTCTGGTGCAGGTAAATCCACTTTAATGAAACTTTTGTATAATGAAGAACGACCATCAAGTGGTACTGTGACAATTGGTGGCATAAATATTGCAAACCTTTCAAATGACAAGGTTCCAAATTTAAGAAGATGTATGGGAATTGTTTTCCAAGATTACAAATTGCTACAAAATATGAGTGTATATGATAATGTAGCTTATGTTATCAGAACTTTAGGAATTAGTTCTAAAGAGATTAATGCACGAGTATCAGGAGCATTAAAAATAGTAGGTTTGTATGATAAAATGAATGCAACTCCTTCTGAATTATCAGGTGGTGAACAACAAAGAGTAGGTATTGCTCGTGCTATTGTAAATGGGCCTCCTTTATTAATTGCAGATGAACCTACTGGGAATTTAGATCCTAAAAATTCAATGGAAATTATGCAGATTTTAGATCAAATAAATCAACGTGGAATTACAGTTATTGTGTCTACTCACGATAATGCAATGGTAGATTATTTTAGAAAAAGAGTTATTACTCTTGATAAAGGTGAAATTGTAAGGGATATACAAGCAGGTACTTATGAATAGTTCAAAAACTAAAATAAAAAAACAAGTAAAAAAACATATTCCAAAAGATTGGTTATGTGAATTAAGAATATTATATCGTTTAACAAAGCAAACAATTCATGATGTTCATAGAACAGGTATAGTTAATTTGGTAATAATTACTACAATGGCAGCGATTTTAACGATATTTGGATCATTTTTTAGATCTGCTTTATCTATTTCATCTTTTGCTCATGAATTAGGGAATGTATTAGAAATTTCTGTTTATTTAAAAGAAAATTCAGATGCAAATGTTGTTAAAAATAGAATAAAAGAATTCCAACATGTTGAAAATGTAACAATAATTCCAAAGGCTTCTTCTTGGGCTAATTTAAAACGAGAAATGGATTTACCAGATATTGAAAATCCTTTACCCGATACGTTACATGTAAAGGTTGATAAGCCTGAAAATATTGAAGAAGTATTCAAAAATGTTAAACAGCTAAAATCTGTTGAGGATATGAGTTATGCTCAGGATTTGGCTAAAAAAATAGAAGCGTTAAATAAAATAGTTAATATGATTACTGTATTTGTAGTAATTATAATGGGTATTTTGACTATAACTATTATAAATAATACAATTCAGTTAGTAATTCAATCAAGAAAAGAAGAGATTGAAATTATGAGATTAATGGGTGTATCTAACTGGTATATAAGATTCCCGTTAATTATGCAGGGGGCTTTTTATGGCTTTTCTGGGGCTGTAATAGCTTTGCTTCCGTTAAATTGTGTACAAAATGGATTAAATCATATGCACCAATTTTTTATGGTTCCGACGCCTTTGCATGCTCAGAATTTTGTAATAGCGGTAATGTTTACTATGGCAATTTTATTTGGTGCAGGTGGAAGTTTCCTTTGTATAAAAAAACATTTACAGGTTTAGTTAAATGAATGATAAGAATAGCATACTTTTAATTTCTGATGATGAAGATTTATCTAAAGTGATAGAGTCAAAATTAATATTTTTGCGTACGAATGATTCTATTGTTGTATCTGAGTATAAAGATGCAATTTCAAATTTAAAATATGCTAATGCTGATGTTGTGTTAATTCATGAAAATAATTTTCAACAGGCAACTCTTGATTTAATAAAGAAAATTCGAGAGTTTGAAAACGTATGTATTATTTTATTGGTTAATAATTATGATAAAGAGATGATTCTAGCATCTTATGATGCAGGTATTAATGATTTTACTTTTTCAGCTGCAGACGATTTTGAACTAGTGATTAGGACAGTTAATAACATAAAACATAATTCTATTAAGTTGCAAGCAATGAGAAATCAAAAATTGTTGGAGCAGTTAAATGTAATAGATGAATTAACTGGTTTGTATAATTATAACTATTCTAAACAAGTTATTGAAAATTATATTGATGATAATTTATTAGATGACGGAATTTTCCTAGCAATATCACCATCAGAAAATAGTAAAGTTAAATTTTCTATTGAGAAGATGACACATGCTATTTTGTCGTCAATAAGAGTAGATGATACTGCTACTCTTGGTAGAGGTGCAAAATTTTATATCCTTTTACCTAAAACTTCTTTTAATGGAGCAATTGTTGTTTTGAATAAAATAAAAGAAAATTATGGGGATAATTTTGAGATATGTGCTGGGATTTCAAGCATTTCTCATAAATCTTATGATGAAATGGAACATGACGCCTTGCAAGCTTTATCAGATGCTGTAGCAACTAATGCTCAATATGTTTTTGCTGAAGAAAAAGAAGGGGATACTCTTGATGATTGGCTTGTTACAGAAACAGATGAACCTAAAAATTATAAGATATTTAGACAAATTTTTAACAAAAAAATGGAAAAAGTTATAGCGCCTGTATTTTTTAGATTACAAAAAGCGTGGGAAGAAAAACTTTTTGATACTCAAATTGAGCAATATATTGATAATGAACAATGTGTTTTTCATTTGAAAAATAAAAAACAGGATAGTATTTTAAGAATAGTATATCCAGGTTTTGCTAAAATTGTTATATATATTAATCATGAAGGCCTTGATAGTCCAGAGAATAAAGAAATTCAATTATCATTAACTAAAATAAGTCAAAAAGAACTTATTACAATCGTAGAAGATTTTATAAAAGATTTTAAATATACATCAGCTTAATAAATAGTAAAGGAGATAAAATGAATACATTATCCGCAGAAAATAGTTTGGTATTAGTTATTGATATCCAAGAAAGATTAGTTGCCGCTTTGAATAAAGATATTATTGTTGAAAATGCTGTAAAAATTGTAAGTGCTGCAAAATCTTTAGATATTCCTGTTTTATTAACAGAGCAATATCCAAAAGGTTTAGGTCATACAGTTTCACAATTATCAGAGGCGTTGCCAGAAAACAGTGAAGTTGTTGAAAAAACATATTTTAATGCATTATTGGAAGATGGTATGCTTGAAAAGATTAAATCGTATGGTAAAAAACAAATTGTAATTTTTGGTATTGAAACTCATATTTGTGTCCATCAAACAGCTTCTGCTCTTGTAGAAGCAGGTTTTGACGTATATGTTATAAAAGATGCTTGTGCTAGTAGAGCTAAATATGAATTTAAACAGGGTATTGATGCTATGGTTGCAAATGGTGTTAAAATTTCTTGTGTTGAAATTGCATTATTTGAATGGTTAAAAGGAGCTAAAAATCCTAAGTTTAAAGAGGTTCAAGCCTTAATTAAATAGATTTTATATCTAAATTAATTTGATTTTTTAACGCATCGAGAGAAGGAAATTTTTTTTCGATGCGTATCATTTTATTAAAAGCAACGTTTATTCTTTTCCCATAGATATCTTTTTCAAAGTTTAAGATGTGTACTTCTAAAACAGTGTTTGATCCATTTATGGTTGGTCTAATTCCAAAGTTTGCAATTCCTTTACCGTATGTAGTTTCTACTGCATATACACCATATGGAAGTTCTATAAGTTCTGGTGGATATACTAGATTTGCTGTACGAAAACCTATTGTTCTTCCTATTTGATTTCCTTTGACGATTTCTCCTTCAATTGAAAAGTTTTGTCCAAGCATAAGATTTGCTTTTTCAATCTCTCCTTTATTTAATAATTTTCTTATTTCTGTGCTGCTAATTATTTCTTTGTTTACTTTTTGAGGAGAAATTTTAAAATATTTATAATTATATGTTTTAGCTTCTACTTCTAAAAAGTCAACGTTTCCTGATTTATTTTTCCCAAAATTGTGATTCCATCCTGTAGATATTGATATTGGGTGAAAGTAATTTATTAATATATTATTTAAGTATTCTTGTGCTGTTAGGAGTGCAAAATCTTCAAAATTTAGCTCATATAGGTAATCAATTCCTAAAGATGCAATTCTTTTTTCTCGTTCTTTTCTTGTAAGAATATATTTCGGACAAACTCCTTTGAAATAGCAGTATGGGTGGTCTGAAAAGGTTATTACTGCAGATTTTGTATTATTTTTTCTTGCAAAATTAACTGCACTTTCTATTACTGCTCTGTGTCCAATATGTACTCCATCAAAATATCCCAGAGCTATTGCAAGATTATGTTTATGATTTAATTCATAGAATATTTGCATAATATAATTATATTACAAAAGATAATATTGAAATATTTCCTAAAAAAAGTTATAATAAATTAGTCATAATAATTTGAAAGGAGCAATAATGAAAAATTATTTGAAATTTGAAACGCGGGGGGGGGGCGTAATTTAAGCTCCAATAAAGGTTTTACCCTTGCTGAAGTGTTAGTGACTTTAGGGATTATTGGTGTTGTATCTGCAATGACAGTGCCTACTTTAATGCAAAATTACCAGCGCAAATCCTATGTGACTCAATTACATAAAGTATATAATGAATTGTCTCAGGCTGCATTACAATATATAACTGATAAAAATGCTGTTGATTTAAAAGAAGCTGGATTAATAGTTACTAATAATAACACTACAGCTTTTGAAAATTTTATAAAAAATTATTTTAAAGTGGTTCAAGATTGTAAAGATTCTCCTACTCCATGTTTTGCGCCTTCTTATAAAAAGATATCTGGTATTACTATCAATCCTTTGTGTACAAAAAATTGTATGGTTATTTCTAGTGGTGCATCTTTAGGTTTTGCTCAAAGTTTTAATAATGTTATAGAAATAACTGTTGATGTAAATGGGCAAAATGGGCCAAATGTTTTTGGGAGAGATTTTTTTGTTATTTTTCTATATCCAAATGGTATAATTGATGATCTGGCTGTAAAAGACATTGATGATTCAGAGTCTCATTCTTGGTCTACTAATATTGCCCCTTTATCAACAGATGTTCGGGAAGCAAATTTTAATAGATCTTGTATTGAGAATTCTTCTGAGGCTCATGGCTGCTTCGGAAAAATTCTTAATGATAATTGGGAAATGACATATTAAAAAAAAGAGCCTTATTAAAGGCTCTTTTTTTTTAGACTATTTATGCTTTATGAGCTGTACTTTTTAAATGCAATTCTCTTAGTTGTTGTAAAGAAGCTTCGCCTGGAGCATCACTCATAAGATCTTTTGCACCTGAATTTTTAGGGAATGCAATTACGTCACGAATACTGTCTGTTCTACATAATAATGCAACTAATCTGTCAAGACCGATTGCTAATCCTGCATGTGGAGGTGTTCCATATTGTAATGCATTTACCATGAATCCGAATTTCTCTTTTGCTTCATCTTCAGTTAAGCCTAATGCTTTAAATATTGCACTTTGAACATCTGATGAGTGGATTCTTACAGAGCCGCCACCTAATTCTGTTCCGTTGTATACGATATCATAAGCAATTGATTTTACATTACCTAAATCTCCAGCTTTAAGTTTGTCTAACTCTTCGATGCAAGGAGATGTGAATGGGTGGTGCATAGCCATGAATCTTCCTTCTTCGTCAGACCATTCAAACATTGGGAAGTCTACAACCCATAATAGATTGTGTTTGCTTTCATCGATTAAGTCTAATCTTTTACCAAAGTAAAGTCTTAATCTTCCCATAATGTCATATACAAGTTTTGGTTTATCTGCTACGAAGAATATGATATCACCAGCTTGAGCTTGAGCTCTTTCTTGAATTTGTTTAGCTTGTTCTTCTGTTACAAATTTCAATACTGGAGATTTAGCTGTTCCATCTTCGTTGTAAATAATATTAGCAAGAGCTTTTGCTCCAAATGATACTGCTAATTTTGTAATATCATCAATATCTTTTCTAGAGAATTTTGCTCCGCCTGGAATTCTTATACCACGAACAATACCACCATTTTGAAGAGTATTTTTAACAATTTCAAAGTTTGATTCAAGAATAATATCACCGATATCAAATAGCTCTAATCCAAAACGTGTATCAGGTTTGTCTGAACCATATCTATCCATAGCTTCTTGCCAAGGCATTTGAATAAATGGAGGTTTAACTTCTACTCCTGCAGCTTTGAATGTTTCAACAATTAAGCCTTCAACGCATTTGATAACGTCTTGTTGTTCAACAAATGACATTTCTAAGTCAATTTGTGTGAATTCTGGCTGTCTGTCTGCACGTAAGTCTTCATCACGGAAACATTTTGCAATTTGATAATATCTTTCAATACCACCTACCATTAATAATTGTTTAAAAATTTGAGGTGATTGAGGTAATGCGTAGAATTTCCCTTCTTGTACTCTTGATGGTACTAAATAATCTCTAGCACCTTCAGGAGTTGTTTTAATTAAAATAGGAGTTTCTACTTCTAAGAAATCTTGATTATTTAAATAGCTTCTTGCTGCTTGACAAATTTTATGACGTAATGTCAAGTTATGAAGCATACTTTCACGTCTGATATCTAAATATCTGTATTTTAAACGAACATCTTCAGATACATTTTCGTCATCTAATACAAATGGTAAAGTTTTTGCTTCAGAAAGAATTTCTACAGAGTCTGGATACATTTCAACTTGACCTGTAGCATATTTTTCATTATATGTTTCTTCTGGTCTGCGTGTAACTTTACCTTTTACAGTTATTACATATTCTGATCTTAATTTTTCAAAAACCTTGTGTACTTCAGGATTAATTTGAGGGTTTGCAACTAATTGGAAAAATCCAGTTCTATCTCTTAATTCTACAAATAAAATACCGCCTAAATCGCGAATAGTTGAAGCCCAACCTGATAGGGTAACTTCTTCATTTAAATTGTTTAGATTAAGCTCTCCACAATTATGGTCTTTAAGTTTTGTTTTAATCATTTCTTCTTCCTTTTCTATTTTTAGTATAGATTTAATTCAATTTTACCAAAAACATAAAAAAAAGAACAGAAATGTGAAGAATATTTTATTATCTTTTGCGATTTACTCTACTTTTTGGACGGTTTAATGCGTGTTGTTGGTTTCCCTCTTCAATTTCTTCTTCTTCTTCATAATAATCTTCATATTCATAGTCATCAGGTAGGATTTCTATGATTTGTATTGTCATAATACAAGAAATATTAACGTGTAATTGAGGTGATTTGTCTGGTCTAAATGCCAGATTCTTTCTATCTTTTACCTCACAATTTTTTAGTGTAATAAATTGAAATCCCCCATTTAATATGTAAAAAAGCATATTATCAGGAATTGAGTTACTAAATCTCATATTTTCAGGTAAAAGTAGTTCGCCTTCAATATGTTGTTCATTTGTTGTTATTAATACTTGCATTCTGGGTAAATCATTCATCATCATAATTCTTCTTTCCTTATAATTTGATAAAGTAAGCGGTAGTTAACTTTAATAGTACCTACCGCTATATTTTAAATTTTATTTTGTTGTTCCTTTAAACATTTCTTTAATACCGTCTACAGAAGATAAAATACCTGTAGCTTCATATGGCATGTATACAATTT
>CALVEU010000038.1 GCA_944326635.1 Candidatus Gastranaerophilales bacterium
GTAAAGACTCACATCGGTGAAAATACTTGGCGGGCCACCGCCTGGGAAGATAACTCGTTGCCAGCGCCTTGTTTAAAAAGAGATAAACTAATAATTGGTAGTTTATCTCTTTTTTATTATTTAATGTTCTTTTTTGAATATAAAAATTGATGTTCCTATCGCACTGATTCCAACTAATCCATATATTATTCTGGATATTATTGTCATATCTCCAAATAAAAAGCTTACTAGATTGAAGTCTAAAAGACCGATTAATCCCCAATTAAGAGCTCCAATTATAACTAATGTGTATAGTGTATATTCTAAAATTCTCATTTTTTCTCCTTTCAAATTTTTATTCTATTTATATTATTGCTTATTTTTTATAAATTAAATTAGGAGATTTGGTTAATACAAACTAATTATAATTGACTTTTTATAAATTATTATTATTAAATAAGTATGTTTATATTGGAGTTTTTAAAAAAAAATAAAGTTTGTAATCATGAAAGAGTTCGTCCTGATGTCGATTTTGCATATTGTCCTGATTGCGGTGAATTAGTTGAAAATCAGTGGTATATTGTAAGATGTAGTTGTTGTGGAGTAAAGTTAAAAGCTTTAATGAAAAACGGTGAAATTATCCCTGAAAATCGTTTTTGTCATAATTGTGGTGCGAGGGAATATATTGTTGAAAGAATTTCAAAAATTAATTTTATAGATATTAGTTATGCTGTTTTAATTAAAGCAATTGTTAAAAATAATTTGTCTAAGTATACACAAAGTTGGGTTGAGACTGATTTTAGAACATCAAATTACAGACCAAGACTGCTGCAACAATTCCTATAAAATCAGCGAGGAGCCCAACTATTAGAGCATATCTTAGTTTTGAAATTCCAATAGCTCCAAAATATACAGCGAGTATGTAAAAAGTTGTTTCGCTTGAGCCGACCATTATTGCTGCTAATTTTGTTGCATATGCATCAGGACCTAAATTATTGGCGATGTCTGAAAAAATTCCTAAGGCTGCTGAGCCTGATAGTGATCTTACAATCATAATTGGAATTGTATCTGCGGGGATATTAAAATGAGTTAATATTGGTTTTAAGGTATTTCCAGCCATTTCAATTATTCCAGAAGCTCTAAACATTGATATTGCTACAATGATTGCTACCAAATATGGAATAATATTTACTGCTACTTTAAAACCATCTTTTGCCCCATCTGTAAATGTTTCATATAATGGAACTTTTTTTATAAGTCCTAATGTTAAAATTAATATTATTATAGATGGTAATGCCCAAAGGGAAATTATGTCCATTATTGATTGAAACATTAATTATCCTCCTTTGAGGTTTCTTTTTGTGGAAGCCATAATTTTTGAAGAATTTTGGCAAGTATTATTGCTGCAATAAATGCTATTGATGTAACTAAAAGAGTTGGAGCAATGATTTCAGTTGGATTTTTGTAGCCAATTCCTATTAAAATTGCTATTACTGTTGCTGGAATTAATTGAAATCCTGCTGTACTCATAGCTAGAAACATACACATTGCATTAGATGCTGAAGTTTTCTCTATGTTATGTTTTTGTAATTCTTCCATTGCCTTTATTCCAATAGGTGTTGCTGCATTTGCAAGTCCAAATGCGTTAGCAGTAAATGTCATTGCTATATCACCTATTGCAGGAGAATCTTCTGGAATTTCATTGAATAATTTTTTTGTTATTGGTTTTATAACTTTTGCTATAAATTTTATTAACCCACATTTTTCGGCAATTTTCATCATACCAAGCCAAAAAGCCATTATACCTATTAGTGAAAATGCAACTTTTACGGATAACTCAGCTCCTGTTAGAATAGAGTTTACTACATCTGTAAGTTTGCCGTTTATGGCTCCGCAAATAATTGATATTACAATTAAAAAATAAAAAATGTAATTCATATTTGTATTAAAGCATTAAATACAATTGTGGTCAATGATTAATGTCTGTGATGTCTATGTGGTGGGTCGTAGTGTCTTTGATGGTGGTGGTGAGGCGGTAATGGGTAGACTACTCCAGGGACTGCAACTGGCATATAAATGGTGTTTCTTTGAGCTTCTTCATAATCGTCCATTATAGTTTTATATTCATCATAGTTAATTGTGTTAGGATTAGAGTCATCTTTATTATATTTTTCTGACAATATATTAAATTGTCTTGCTGTGTATTCTACTTGTTTTTGAGAAAATGGAATATATTTCATGTATTTATTCCAATTGTTTTGTTCAATGTTGACTACTTCTTGAGTTGATAATGTTCCATTTTCATTAATATCTAATTCTTGGAATATTTCTCTTCGAGTTTTATCTGGATTTATAAAATCTTTATCACCAGTTTTAAAACAATTAGGGATATTATACATTGGAGTATTGGTTACAGGAACTGTTATATAATTTATTGGAGGATAATATATTTGAGCATTTGCTTCTTCTGCAGGGATTGCAGTGGCTAGTGCTATAGCTGCTGCTCCTGCTGCATTTCTTAATTTATTAGATTTCTTGTTATCCCCATAAAAATTCGGATTTGTATGATAATTTTGTATAGCTGTAATTCTCATATAATACCCCTTTATATTTTGACCACATGAATATAATAGTCAATAAAAAATTTTTTTGTTTGTTCATTAAGAAATTTTTACATAGAAAAACGGGATTATTTTATAATCCCGTTTTTGTTTATATTAATTTAATTTAGATTAGTGACAGCAAGAGCATTCAGAGCAAGTGCAACCTAGAGCTTCTTTAGCTTCTTCTAATCTTACTTTAATACGACCGTCTACTGCAATTCCTTCGCCAGTTGTTTCAGAAATTAACAATGGGTTAATATCTAATTCATCAATGAATTTGAAATCGCTTACTAATTGAGATAATCTCAATAATGTTTCTTGAATTTGGTCGATTTGAGCAGGTTTTGTACCTCTAGCACCTTCTAACAATTTGTATGCTTTAACTGATTTAATCATATCCATAGCATCGATATCTGTTAAAGGAGCAATTCTGAAAGTTACGTCTTTCATAACTTCTACGAATACACCGCCTAAACCGAACATCATCATTGGACCGTATTGAGGATCTGTTGCGATACCGCAAACCATTTCACGGTTACCTTTAACCATTTCTTGAATGATTACGCCTTCAAGACCTTCAAGTAAGCCTTTTGCTTCAAGTCTTTCAAGTAAGCCTTTGTATTCTCTTCTCAATTGTTCTTCTGATTTGATGTTAACAACAACACCACCTACATCTGTTTTGTGAGAAGTTGTTTTTGAAGTCATTTTCATAACAACTGGATATCCGATTGAATTTCCTAATTCTACAACTTCTTCTTCATTTGTAGCTAAGCCGTATTTGCAAGCTCTTATACCGTATGCTTGTAATACGTCGATAGATTCAAGTGTTGTAAGTTGTGCTCTGCCTTCTGCTAAAGAGTTTTTAATAATTTTTTCAACTTTAGCTTTGTCTACATCGTAGCAAGGAATTTTGCCTTCTGGTCTTTCCATCCATAATCTTTGTTGATTTAATCTGTTCAAACCGTCAGCAGCTTCTTCTGCGTACATAAAGAATGGCATATTAACATCCATATCTGAAAGTTTTGAGAAGAATTCATTTTTAGTCATGAATACACCAATAACTGGTTTTTCTGGATGTTCTGCTTTGATTTCCATTAAAGCTTTAGCAACATCAATATCTTTCAAGCCTAAGAATGGAAGATAAATTGTGATGATCATATCAACATTTTCATCAGCAATAACTGTTTCTAATGTTTGTTTGTAGTGTTCGATAGGAGCTGAAGCAATCATATCGATTGGGTTTTTAACTGATGCTGCTGATGGTAAGAAACTTCTTAATTTGTCTTTTGTAGCATCAGAAATTTTAGCCATTTGCATACCGTATTCACATACAGCATCTGTAGCCATAATTCCAGGACCGCCTGAGTTTGTGATAATGGCTACTCTGTCACCTTTTGGAATAGGACAGTTTGCAAATACTTTTGCTGTTGCAAATAAGTTTTTCAAAGAAAATTCTCTGATTACACCTGATTGATGTAATAATGCTGCTGCAGCTTTATCAGCACCTGCTAATGAACCTGTGTGAGAAGATGCTGCAGATGCACCTGCTGCTGAACGGCCAGATTTTAATGCTAAGATTGGTTTTTTCTTAGTAACTCTTGATGCTAATTTTCTGAAGTTAGCTGGGTTTTGAATTGATTCCATGTAAAGTAGAATTTGTTCAACATCTTTATCATTTTCCCAATATTCAATAGCTGTTTCAGCATTAACATCTGCTTGGTTACCAATTGAAATGAATTGAGCAAAACCAAGGTTTAAGTCTTTCAAAATATTTAAAATACCGCCGCCTAAAGCTCCTGATTGTGATACAAAACCAATGTTTCCACGTTCTGGCAAGCTTTCTGCGAAGCATCCGTCCATTCTGATTTCAGGGTTAGTATTTACAACACCTAAACAGTTTGGACCTACACATCTCATTCCATATTCTTTAATTTTTGCAACTAATTGTTTTTCAACTTCAGCACCTTCAGCTCCTGTTTCTTTGAAACCGGCTGTGATGATACATAAGCCTTTAATACCTTTTTCATGGCATTGGTCAATTGTTGATAATACAAATTTTGCGTTTACAACGATGATTGCAAGATCTACTTCTCCAGGAATTTCTAATACTGAAGTGTATGCTTGTAATCCTTCAATAATACCACCTTTTGGGTTTACAGGATAAATTTTTCCGTTAAAATTGTATTCCTGTAATCTTTTCATAATATCAGAACCGATAGTATGTTCTTTTGTTGAAGCACCGATAACCGCAATTGATTTCGGTTTCATAATTTTGTCTAAAAGATTCATTTTCTTTCCTTTCTTTTCTTCTTATTTTTTTATTTATTCGTCTTGTATTATTTCCATAATTTTTTGACCTAATTTATTAAAAAACTTGTGAGTTTTTTCTTTGAATGTTGGGGGTAAATTGGCTAATTTCTTATCAAATTCTTGAATAGCATTTTCTGCTGCTAAATCGTAAAATTCTAAGTTTTTATCCATTACTACAACGTGTCTTAAGGCATTTCGTTTCCCTAAGTCTTTTTCTTTTTGAGCAATAATACTTACTGTATTTTTTGCATGATTTTGTTTAATGAATAAATCATAGGGTTTGTCAGCTATCATTTTTTGCATATTGTCAAAATGTTGTCTTACAAATTTACAAGGATAATAGCTTAAATCTGGATCTACAAATACTTTACCTTGAAAATTTGTATTATTAAGATTTTGATTATTAATTTTTTGTACTTGCATTTTGTTTCCTCAAATTAATATCCGTTAACTATCCATTCTCTTACACGGAATTTAGCACCTAAGTCTGTTGCAATTTTTTCACAAGTTTGTAAATCTAAATGTCTGCCCTTGTAACCTTCAACTACACTTGCAACTACGGATATATTTTCATCTGCGCATGCTTTAATGAATTTTTTTACTTCCTCATAGGCTTCATCAAATTTTGGTTGAGAAAGTTCATTATATTCTTCTTTTGTAGCTCCATTTAAACTTACTGAAAATTCATCAATAAGTCCTTTTAATTCTGGAATGACATTGCGTTTGTATACAAAATTTGCATGGCCGTTTGTGTTTATTCTAATTTTTGTTTCGGGGTATTTTTCTTTAATATATTTAGCGACTTCTTTTAATTCTTCTAATTTTAACATTGGTTCTCCATATCCGCAAAAAATAACTTCTTTGGTGGGTTCAAATGTTTCAAATTGTTGAATTACATCTTTGGCAGTTGAATTTTCATTGTCTAGCCAAAGTTTTTGTCCTACTACATCGTCTTTGTCTTTTCTAAGGCAAAAGATACAGTCATTTGTACATCTGTTAGTAAGATTAATATATATTTTTTTATCAAGTAAATATACTAAAGTGTTTGCCATGACAAGCCTTTCGATATTAAAATTATCGCATGGGCAAAAATATTTTACAAGTGAATATTAATTACTTTTTCTTGTTTTTTTCGTCAGAATAATCTGCAGTTCCTGGGAATTTATTTTGACCTGTTGTCATTCTGGTAATCCAATACTGCATTTTTGGAATAAGTGTTGATAAGAATAATGCTGATACTGCAAAACCAACACCCCAGTTAAATGTATTTTTAATAAAGTTTTCACGGCAGAATTTTTTCAATGTATTTGAATCAATGTCTTTACCTTGTTTTTCTGCTTTTTCAACAAGTTTAGTTACATAATGAACAATATCTTCTTTTAAATCTTTTAATTCTTCATAATTTACATATTTATATTTATTAGTAGATGCATTTTGAGTTGCAACGCTGAATACGTTTTGTAAAAATTCAGGCATGTTAATTGCGCCTTCTCTAAATACATCTTTAATTTGATTTTTAGTAAGAACTGCAACTCCTTCAACTTCCGGTTGTAGTTTTGACATTCTTTCTGCAAGGTCTGTATAATTTTTGATCTGTTCTGCAGAGAAGTGTTTGTGATTTTTTAAATAATCTTTGAATGTATCAAGAGTTACCACTTTATGTTCATTGAATTTTTGAAGTAAATCTTTATCTATATAACCCACATTTGAGTTGTCGCCAAATACTTTTTGTGAGAATTTTTCAATGCTCATTTTGCCGTTATTTTCATCTAAGACTGCTTGTAGAAGATCAGTTACTTGTTTTGCGGCTACTGGATCAAGTCTTGTTTTCCTACCGTCTTCTAATAAATTAAGCCATCTGTTAATATTTGGCATACTAAACATATAGAAATAAATTGATGTTAAATCCCTGAATAAAACTTCAGTTCTTTCATGGTTATTTCTTGAGCTGATAGCTCTTCCTCCTGCAATACCTGCATCTGTTGAAAGAAGCTGATATGTTGGATCATTTTCAAATTTATTTGCTATTGAAAGTAATGTATTATAATTCATTCCGAATGAAACATTTTTATTACCTTCGGATTTGATGAATTTATCCATTGATATTTTTTGTTGTGTTTGTGAATTAAATGGATTATTTTGAATATTATTCTGAGTTTTTTTATCTTCGTTATTAAAATGTTTTTGGTGATATACAGCTGTTATGTGTTGATTTATTTTTGGGACTACAAGTCCTACTAATACGTTTGCAAGTAAGATACTTGATCCGATTTTAAGAGCTTTAAATACTGCAATTTGATTTTTTGTAAGATTTTGAATTAATTTTCCTGTTTTCCCTTCAAGTTTTGCAGCGTCTTTTAATTTTTTATCATCATATAAGAAGTTTTTAAGAGGTTTTCTAACGCCGTCTTCTTGAGCATCAAAGTCTGCAGTGTGTAAATTCAAAAATTTTTTACCAATATGGTCATTCATTTTGTTGAACATTTTTACACCGGCAAACCAAAATAATGCCCCGATACTTTCTTCTGTAAATCTTTCTCTTGCTTCTTCAAAGCCACCTCTTTTATATGCTTGCAGAGTTCTTCCACCTGTTACAAAACATTCAAGCATTATTAATGGTGCAAGGCTCCTGCTCGCAATTCCGCGAACAAATCTACGAGGATAACTGAAATTTGATATTGTTTGAGGGGTTATATTCATATTTTTTTCCGTTAGAATAATTTATTTAATATTCCTGAAAAAATTTTTTTGCCTAATATAGGGATTTTTTTAATATTTTGTTACAGGAAAAATGTATCATAAACACTAATTAAGTTTTGTTAAATTTAATTAATTAATTAGCAATGTTTTTTCTTTAGTGTTTTTGATACAATGTGACAAGAAGGTATGTGTTATGCAAGTTAATAAAATTGGAAATAATATAGACCAGACTTATATTTCAGACAAGAAAAGAGACCAAAAAATAAAAACAGGTGTAATGCTTACATCTGCTTTAGGAGTAGGGACAGCTTTAGCTCATGTTGCTAAAAGGCAAGGTTTTTCTTTATCGCCTTCCAAAATAAAAAATACACCAATTAAAGATTGGGCTGTATTTGGTTTATATAATAAAAATAAGCCTGACAGAAAAGTTTTAAATTTAGACAATCCATTAGATATTATAGAAATTGCTTCAGCATCTGTAATTGGAGGTTTAGCTGGCGGTGCAATTTTTGATGATAAAAAACATTTAAAAGCAAAGTTGAAAGAATCTGTAAATCAATTTTTAGGTAATGTGTTGGTTCCAATTGCTTGTGTTGGGGCTGCATCAAAACTCTATAATAAGCATAAAGAAAGTATTGTAAATTTTATGCCTCAGTTGGCTGAAAAAGGGAAATTTTCAAAATTTTTTAATAAAGTATTTCGAGCTATACCAGGATCAATTGCGACAATTGGCTCATTAGGTGTTGGTATTTTTGCAGGTAATAGAGTTTCAAATGTTTTAAATGAAAAAATATTCCACAAGAAAGTTAAAAGAGAAATTAAAACATCAGACTTTGCACCACACGTTGATGACTTAGGTATGGCAATTTCAATGATGTCTGAAAAATCTTCATTTTCATCTTTTGTACAAAGGGTTGTCCCATTATTCTTATGTGTACCTGGTATAGAAGTTGGTACGCATAGAGAAGAATAATAGATGAAAATTCAAAATTATAAATATAGAATTAAAAGAATCTGTTGGTAATATTTATTCTTCGACAGGTTCTTTTAATATGTCTGCATATTTTTGTAAATCATCAAGTAGTGGCTGATATTTTTCAGTTAAGCTGTTTCTTGTCTTATCTCTATTTTGTTCATTTTCAGCCATAACTTGCATATCTATTTTCGCTTGCAGAGCTTTTTTTAATAATTCCGGAATATTTAAAGCTGTAGGATTTTCGCTTGCAAGATTTTTGTAATATTTATCTAAATAATCTGTGCTAATGCGTTCTTTCCAATTTTCTTCTCTTTTAGATCCTCCAATGTTATATGTAACATCAGTAATACCTAAAAGATCTGCAAATGAAATTTGGAATTTAGGTGTTGTCATAAGTTCGGCAAATTTAGCTCTTACCCTTTCCCTATCATTTGTATTATATAATTCTTTTAATTGTTTTCTAATATCTCCGATATTTTTTCTCCCATCGTCCATATTTAGATATCCTGCAAGATAGTCAGTATTCCAAGATTCTTGTTCTCTTGTGTATTCTCCCTTTGAACCATCTTTCATATCTCCAATACGCTGCATATAAGTCATTGCAGGCATGTTATCGTGAGAACCCATTAAATACCAATCATCTTTTCTTCCTTCATTCAATAATTTTTGTGATTTATTCCAGTCAATGTTTTGAATTTTTGGAAGATTTAATTGGTGTTCATATATTTGGACAAATCTGCTTGGATAACTGCATATATCTTCCCATACAGGCATGTCAGGAGTAATACCTTTTTTTCTTAATTCTGGTAGTATTAATTTTTCCAGTAATTTTGGATAATACCAATTTTGGTCATATTCATATTGTGGATTTTTAGGATCTCTTAATTCTGAGATATATTTTTCAACATTATGATTTTTATTGATGCCATTTACGAATTCCTCATCAGAAGCTGATTTAGAAAGAATATAAGGTTCAATTAAACCCATAGCGTGGTCAATTCTGATATTTTCACAAAATTCTAATGCATAAGCTAATTTTTCTCTTAAGAATTCCCCACCTTCTCCAAGCTCATAATTATTATTTTTAAAGATTTTTTTCGGATCGATTACAGGGATAAACCATCTTTGAGATTTGCCGTTACTTTCTTTTGCACCCATTTCCCAGTCTTTTAAGAAAATATCTTGATATCTCCATTTATCCATTTTAGAGCAACCAACTAATAAATCATTATAATATTTGAAACCTTGAGTATCTCGCCATTCTTTATTTTCTTTAATTTGTTGAGTTGCTATAAACTGTTCAAATTTATATTGTTCTAGCTCATTTTTATTAGCTTCTACAAAATCATTATATGTTTCTATAGCTTCAAAATTTCCTTTACGAACATTTGGGATAAGGTGTTTATCATTTTCATCTGGCCATTCTTCAAATCTATCAGTACCGTATTTTCTTGAAAGAATGTGGAATATTCCTTCATCTGTTAATCTTTCATCATTTCTATTTATAAATTTATTTAATTCTTTGTTTAATGCAAGTGCTTCAGGTTGTCCTTTTGCAACTTTTGCCTTGAAATTATTATAACTTTCTTTCAATGCGGTATTATAAGTTTTTAAGGCTTCATTAAAATCTGTCATATCGTAGTTTTTATCACTAACTTCTGGAAGTTTTGTTATGTTTTTATAAGTTTTTTCTGAAAGAATTTTTCCGTATTTATCTTTTGTTAATTCTTCTAAATCAATAAACAATTTATTTTTAGCAAATGCAGATGAATTATATGGTGATGGTTTTATTTCTCCATTTATAACCTCAAGTTCACCTACAGGTCCAAGTTGATTCCCATTAAAACCATATAGCATTAAAAATTTAGTATATTCTTTTGCAGCATTTCCATAAGGTGATCCGATGTATGAGTCTCTACCAAGTGCAGGAAAGCATGAACCGTGGGTAATTACAACTCGTTCTTTATTGCCTAAAGCTTTATAAGTTCTATCAATAGTATCTTTTAGTCCAGGTTCTTCTTCTTTAGTCGGACGTCTACGAAATGTTATTTGATTATTATTTATCCCTAATACACGCATGTTATTATCAAACCCCAAATAAAAAATTTTTTGCTGATATGTGAAGTATTATTAAATTTCTGATATTACTTCTATTTGAGCATTACATCCAATTTCTTCTCTTGATAAAACTGTAATATTATTAAGATAACTGCTCAAAAGAGTGAATATCAAATGTCTAAATTCTAATGGAACAAGTAATTTTGGATTATCAATATTAAATTGTGCCATCTTCTTAGATATTTTTTCTGCTAAAGTTTCTGCAAAACCTGCATCTATTCTAATTATTGCATCATCACTTTCATCAAAATTTGGCATGAATTTATCAAGAGTTTTGTCAGATATTTCAAATGCACTAATTACACCATCAGTGTTTTTGTAATATTTACAAATTTGTTTAGAAAGTGAAAGTCTGATTTTTTTGATTAAATCTGATTTTGTAGTTTCTTGCGCAAAATCATTTATTTTTTCGAAGATATATGTAATATCTTTAATTGAAATTTTTTCTCTAATTAGACTTGTTAAAATAAATCTTAAATCAGATAGAGAAACAAAATCAGGAATTATGTTTGAAATTAGAAAATCATTTGTGTTATTTACTACATCAATATATTTATCTAAGTCTTCATAATCTAGGAGGTCATCAACATATTTAATTGCACAATATTCTAAAGCTCTTGCAATAAATTCTGATCCGGAAATCCCATTTTGCCAGAAATCTTTTGTTTTATCTTTTTCTATCCAAATAATCTTTTTACCTGTTATTTGGTCAGTATCAATTATTGAATTTTTAATTTTTTTATCAAGGTGTAAATCATCTGCAAAGAACATTAAAAATTGGGGATAAACACAAGATTTGAAAACATCTATTCCTCTAACTCTTATTGAAAATTCATATGGATTAAGATTTTCGTCATCTTTGAATACAATTTTAGGTATTACATATCCAAGTTCTTCTGTTAATTTTAATCTAGATTTTACTGTTTCTGCAACAAGCTCTTCTTCTTGAATTTCACTGTCAGGATCAATATATCCTAAAATTTCTTCACTTAGGTGAATAGATAGTTTTTCTTCTTTAAGTTTAGAATACATTGCATCAGGAGATGTTGCTTTTGCTAGTTTTAGTTTTAATTCATCAAGCTCTTTCAATCCTGCAGATATTTTGTCATTGAGTTTTTTTCTATTTACAGAAGCAGGAGCTTCACCTTCCAGTTCTGTTTTAATTTTTGCAATTTTAGCTTTTTGATCTTTTATTTTACTTTGGATTTCAAGACAAATTTCATAAGGAGATTGTTCTGGAGAAAGCATTTTTTCCATCTGACTTTTAAATGTTGAAATATTAATAGTATCAGCATTAATCTCATTATTAGCAGGAGATGCTTCTTTCATAAAAATGCAGTGACAGATTATTTGCCCATCATCATTTTCGACTTCTTGCATGCTATATAATTCCCAATCATTCATAGACATTTCATTTAATAAATTTTGAAGTTCTTGGGTATTTTCACTTGAGCATGTTTTTATCACATACTGCATTTTTTTATTTAACATAATTACTCCTTAGTTTTTGTCATTAGCAATTAATATTTTTAATGCTTCGATTGCTGTTTTAATTGCTTTATCAGTGTCATGAACGACAGGATTTTCAAGATTAAGTTTTTCTCTTTCCTGATTAGCTACAGTAAGAAATACAGAACCTACTCTTACTTTTAGGAAACTTCCGACAATAAATAATGCAGCTGATTCCATTTCAGAAGCTAATGTCCCCATTTTTTTCCATGCTTCCCATTTGTTTAAAAGTTCGTAATTTACAGGCATTTTATCTGGAGAGTGCTGTCCGTAAAAAGAGTCTTTGCATTGAACTACGCCTGTATGATATTCATAATTTAAATTTTTAGAAGCATTTACTAGTGAATTTATTACATCTAAATTTGCAATAGCGGGAAACTCAATCGGAGCATACTCTTTAGAAGTTCCTTCCATTCTGATTGCACCAGTTGCTATTACAATATCGCCTCCTTTTACGTTAGTGTCAATTCCACCACATGTACCGACACGAATAAATGTTTTAGCTCCTATATTAACTAATTCTTCCAATGCTATAGATGCAGAAGGTCCTCCTATACCGGTTGATGTAACACTAACTTTTGTTCCGTTTAAAAATCCGGTATAGGTTGTATATTCTCTTCTGTCTGCTATTAATTGTGCATTATCAAAATAAGCTGCAATTTTTTCACATCGTTTAGGGTCTCCTGGTAAAATTACATATTCACCTACATCACCCTTGTTAAGTCCGATATGATATTGTTCTCCATGTTCTGAGTATTTCATTGATTCCCTTTGAGTATTTGTGAAATTTAGTGTAAAGCTTTAGAGGACGAATCCAAAGACAAGTTGCTAAAATTGTCCGCTTTTTAATTTTTGGATTACAAGATCAGAAATATCAACGCCGCCTACAAAAATTACTCTATAGTCAACAATTGCATCAAGTTTTTGTTCTACAAGTACTTGTTTTGTTGCTGCTTGAATTTTATTATATACTTGTTCTTCTTTTTGAGCTTTTAATTTCATGTAAGCATCTTCTTTTAATTTGAATTCTCTTGCTGTTTGAGCTTCAAAGTTTTGTTTTTTTAGTGGTGTATCTAAAGCTTTGTATTGTTTTTCTTTATCTACCATATATTGTTGCATTTCAAGAGCTTTTGCATCAATTTCTTTTATTGCTTGTTGAGCAAAAGGAAAACCATCTTGAACTTTTTGATAATCAATGTAACCTACACCAGCAGCATTAGCTTGATTGCCTAATGTTAAAAATAATCCTGCTGTCATTAATAGTGCTGCTAATTTAAATTTTTTCATTTAATACCCTCCTAAGGATTTTATATTAATACATTATGTCGCCTACACCAAAAGTAAAGTAACCGCTTCTGCTACCGTTATCACCCGGATTTGTAAGAGGAATACCATAATCGATTGATAATGGACCCATTCCTGGAATATACAGTTTCAAACCAACACCGGCTGATACTGCATAAAGTGGTCTGTCGTAAATTTGATCTGTAATTGATGGGTTGAATATTTTCCCTGCATCAGCCCAAACTGTAAATCTTAAATTATTCAAGAAATTAATTCTGGTTCTATCTAAGAATGGAATTGGTGTTGCAAATTCTGCACTACCCATAATGAAAGCGTCACCAGTACCTACACCGCTCATTTTAAAACCTCTAACAGTATATGGACCGCCTAATCTATATGCCATTACTTCTGGCATATTGTCTCCATGAATTTTACCGCCACCTTTAGCTGTAAATGATAAAGATGATTTCTTTCCGACAGGAATATATTGTTTAACCATACCGGTTAATTTTCCATGAGTTTTATTGAAATCAATTACGCCAATTTCTTCATCAAATCTTAAACTTGCCATTGTACCTTTTCTTGTAACAGTTGCATTATCTCTTGTGTCATATAATAATGCAGGGCTAAGTGATAAGAATAAACCGCCTTCTAATTGTTTTGCACGTTCAGAAATTGGAATGTTATATTTTGAATACAGATTGCTGATTTTTTTACCATCACCCTCCGAAACATCTATATTTTCAAGTCCCAATGAGAATGTACTTGTAACGTGTTTATTGAATTTCATTCTATGAGCTACAGTTGCTTCAGCTCCGATTCGACGTTCTATTGCAAGTGGAACTTGGTATGATCCAAAATCTCTATAGAAAATTTTACTCATTAAAGAAGTATCAGCGTTATAGAAATAAGGTTTGAAGTAGCTTAATTCTGCTTGTAAATTCATTCTTCTTTTAATAGATGAATCGTTAAGAATTACACCAGTACCAGCGATACCATTTAAAGATAATCTTTCATTTCGTCCTAAGAAGTTATTATCAGAGATGCCAACAGATCCAAATACACCTGTTACAGAATCGATACCGCCACCTACAGAAATACTTGCTGTTCTTTGTTATTCAATATTGATTGTAATATCGTGTTT
>CALVEU010000039.1 GCA_944326635.1 Candidatus Gastranaerophilales bacterium
AATGGATGCTGTTCAAAAAGTTATTGAAAAAAATACTGAATCTACTTTCAAAACGTTCGGTTAATTATTTGTTTTTTATATTTGTTTCCTTTCCCTTTTTTCCCTAGACTAACTGACTTGTTAGTCTTTTTTATTATAAATTTTCAGCTTTATATAATCTTGCAAAGAAACAGGAAACGTGTTGAATAGAATCGACTCTAACCCACTGACGTGTTGCTTTAAATCTTATTGAATTTCTAGAACGTTCTTGGTTTTTATGAGAATAATTATTTAATTCATTGTTAAAAAGATGAAATTGACACATTGCAACTTTTTTACAAGCATTTAGCAGTCTTTGGGCTAAACTACCCATTTTTAAATATTTGGCCAAATAATAAGCTGCAACAAGTCCTTCAGATCTTGCACCATCTGGGAAATAATGATCACCATACTGATAATAATATCCCCCTTCATAATCAATATAGGGAGAATCATCTCTTCTATAAGTTTTTTCCACCATTGTTGCAGCATCAGTAAAAACAAAGTTTATATAATTTTGTTTTTGAAAATCCTTATCCTTACACCACTCTTCAATTGCTTGCATTAACCAAGCATCAGAAGGTAATGCAGTAAATAAATCAGCATAAATCTTAGGTCTTTCATCTACTATCCAATCAAGAGCTTTTTTAGAAATTTTTCTGACTTCTTTAGCTAAATTTTCATCATCTAAGAAATTATTTGCAAATAAAGCTAGACCAAGTAAAGCTTCACCAGGATAATAAAAAGAAAAAGTTTCTTTTCTTTCTTCATCAGTCATATTTATTAAAGGCTCTCCATTATGATACTTAGGATGAATATAATAACCAAGGATTTCACCATTTTTATAAACTCGACTTAAAATATGTCTTGTATAGCCTTTTATATGTTCATCAAACGATTTATCGCCAGTAAAAGAGCGATATTGCATCATTGCAACAAGTAAAACACCTGTACCTCCAAGTTTAGCTTTATTATTATAAAAAGCATAATAAGCTTTTCCCCAGTTGGTATCATGTTCCTTAGATATAGATACGCTCCAATTTAAAGCTTTTTTAGCAGCATCAATGTATTTCTGATCAGAAGTCAACTCATAAGCTCTAATAAGAGCAATTACGCCTCCGCAATGTCTTAAATCATTGTAATATAAATTATTTTCAGGTCTATTAGGGTGTTCATGATCTTTATATGTATCATCACAACAATCGTAATAATACAAAAAACGACCATCTTCATACATATTATCTAAAATCCAATCAACAGATTTTATAACTTGATTAAACAATATATCATAACTAAAATCTGTGTATCTAATATTGCCACGATAAAGAGGAATACAATTATTTTTATATGTAATAAAAGCTCTGCTTCTAAATAAATAATACTCATAATCATTAGAAGCTGACAAAATATTTAATCTTTCTGAAATGCTGTTAGTTAATTTTGCAATAGGTGTTTTTCTTACCAAAGTCTGCAATACTGAACGCAATCCCATATGACTCAATGTAATCGCATCCGTTGGCATATAATAATATGAAATTCCATCTTTTCTTAATTCTAAACCGTTAATGCCAATTTCAAATCTACCATTATTAAAATGTTCAGAATTTAATTCGCTTTTATTTATTTTTTTTCTATCAATAATATATTCAAGCATTATTCTACAAGAATTTTCATCATTAACAGAAAAATTTGAGAAATTCTTATTTTTTCTAAGCATTTCAATATCACGATTTATAGTAGTTTCAAAATCTTTTCTTTTACTTCCATAACGAATGAATTTTTGACCATTTTGAAACAATGAAATATATACAAGAGTTTCTTGCGGATTAAAATTAATAATCCCAGATAAATTAAGATCTCCTATATTAATAGCCTTTCCAGATGCTAAAGCATTCCTTATCCTTTTTAAAAGTTCATTAACAACAGAAAAATCTTTATTGAAAAACTCTCTTTCTTTATCATTTTGAGATTTAAAATCTAACATATGCAAATAATACCATTAATTATTATAATTGGCAAACGTAAAGATTTATTTAATCTTTTGACATGCTAAAGAATATGTTGTTCAATAGATAATAAGACTTGGTAGGAATTTATGTACATAAAACAAATAGAGATAGATAATTTTAAATCATTTGCAAATAAATCAGAAATCCCACTATTAAAAGGGTTTACAACTGTTTCTGGCCCAAACGGATCAGGCAAAAGTAATATTATTGACAGTGTCCTTTTTGCACTCGGTCTAGCTAATGCTAGTGAACTTCGTGCTGAAAATTTATCACACTTTATTTCTACCTATACTAAAAGAAATGAAGCATTTGTAAAGGTAACTTTTGGCGAAACTGAAAACGGTGAAGACCTCTCAATTGGAAGGAAAATCAGAAAAACCTCCCAAGGCTACGCAAGTACTTATTACATAAATGACAGTGTTACAACACTTACAAATGTCCATGCTATTTTAGAAAAATACAATGTAACACCAAACAGTTACAATGTTATGATGCAAGGCGATGTTATGGGAATTACAGATTGTACACCTAAAAATCGCCGTAAAATTATTGATGAAATAGCAGGAATTGCAGATTTTGACAGAAGAATAGAACAAGCAACAAATGAATTAGAAACCGTAGAACAAAGAGTAGAACGTTCAACAGTTATACTAAATGAAGTTGATAACAGATTAGAACAGCTTAAAGAAGAAAGAGAAGTTGCTCTAAAATATCAAAAATTAAGAGAAGAAAAACAAGGGCTTGAAAGTCAAATTAATAAAGTCCGCTTCTTTGATATAAAAAAGAACCTTGAAAAAGCTCATGAAAATATTCTTGAATTCACCAAAAAGAAAAAAGAAGAAGAACTAAACAGTAAAGATCTTGATGAAAGATTAAAATTAATCAATCAAAAATATAATGAAATTTCTGAACTTGTAAAAGAAAAAGGTGAAGCACAACAAATTGAATTAAAAAAACAAGAAGAAGCTATCAAAGGTGAAATTGATAGAAAAAATAACGCTTCAAATTATGCTGATAAACAAATTCATGACGGATTAAGATCAATCGAAAATGCAAAAAATGGGATTGAAGGTTTTAAAAAGAAAATTGAAGATTTTAAACTAAAAATTCAACTTAAAAATGATGAAATAAACATAATTAATTCAAACATCAAAGAAAAAGAAGCAGAATTAAAAAAGATATTAGAAGATATGACAGGGCTTAATGCAACTGCAGATCAACATATTGAGAAGCGAAACAAATTGCGCAAGCAACTTGAAGATTTAAAAGATGCAGAAACTAAACTTATTCAAACAAAACTGCCTTTAGAAAATGATTTAAAAAATCATCAAAAAGAATTAGAAGAAGCTAAAGCAAAATTAGAAGAATTAAATGAAATGAAAGCTAATTTTGCAGCTAACCAAGATTTGAAAAAAACTCTTGTTGAACAGCTGCAAAAAGAAATGAGTGATTTTAAGATTATTCAACAAAATACACTCCATGACTTAGATGTAACAAAAAATGAAATCAACGACTTGAATTATAACATTCAAATGGCGTATAGAAAAATATCTACAATGGAAGCTAAAAAACAAGCTGCAGAAGATGCAAACTTTGGTCGTGCTATTGATACCATTATGAATGCTAAATTAAGAGGAGTTCATGCTCCTTTAGCACAATTAGGAACAGTCGACAAAGAATATGCAATTGCAATGGAAGTTGCATTCGGAGGAAGAATGGCTCACGTTGTAGTTGATGATGAACATGTTGCGTCTGTCGCTATCGAACTTTTAAAATCATCAAATGCAGGAAGAGCTACTTTTATTCCGTTAAACAAAATAAAAAAAGCACCAACACGCTTGCAATTACCAAAAGATAAAGGGGTAATTGATTTTGCTATTAATCTTGTTGATTTTGAAGATGAATATATTGATGCATTTTTCTATGCAGTAGGCGATACAATTGTCGTTGAAGATATTGAATGTGCAAAAAAACTTATCGGTAAATACAGAATGGTAACTCTTCAAGGTGAGTTATTAGAAAAATCAGGTTCAATGACCGGTGGTACAAGATTAAGAACAGGATTAAGTTTTAGTCAAAATGATGACGATGAACTTAATAAATTCAAAGATCGCCTTAAAGAAATGGAACAAAAATTAGGTTCTTTAGAAAATAAAAAAACATCATTAGAAAATAAACTTGAAGATGTAAGAAGCAAATATTCAGATTCTATGACTGAATATTCAAAATCTAAAGGTGAACTTGAAAATATGAACCGCAACTATGAAAATAGTGAAAATATTTTAAAAGAAAAATCAGATTTCATTGCACAAACTGAACCTAAAATTGTTGAGTTAAATAAAAAGCTGGACAAACTTGAAGAGCAAAATGTAAAAATCTATGATGACATGACTATTTGTCAAGAAGAAATTGATGAAGTTGAAAAACTGATTAATGACCAAGATTTAAAAGATTTGAAAGAAAAAACCGAAGGTGTTGAATCTGAAATAAAAAGATTACAAACAAAATTGATGACAGCTGATAATGACAAAAACGAACTTAATCGTCAAATTGCTTTCCATCAAAATCTTATAGAAACAAAAGAAGAAGAAATTACAAATATTGAGCATACTAATGTCAAATTAGAAGAAGACAAAACTCGTTACAAAAATGATATTGTGGATTTGAACAAAAAAATGGAAAATCTGCATGAGCAAATTGCTCAAATTGAAGAAAAACTTGGAAAATTATTAAAAGAACGTGATGAAATCAAAGAAAATTTAATAGATCTCGAAAAACAAAAGCATATAAAAATCTCAGATATTGAAAGAATTGCAGAACAAATTGAATCTTTTAAAGCTCGTAGAAGAGAATTAGAACCACAATTAGAAACTGCAAAAAAAGAATTAGAGGATGCTGGAGAAGACATAGGGAAACTTGAACCTGTAGAAATATCAATTGACGAAATTACATCTAAAATTCAGCGTTTAGAAAAGAAAATGACAGAATTAGGTGATGTAAATATGAGAGCCCTAGCCGCATACGATGAAGTACTTGCTCGTCAAAGTGAATTAAAAGAACAAATTGAGACACTTTCTAAAGAAAGAAAAGAAATTCTAGAAAGAATGCAGGGCTATGAACAATTGAAAAAAGAAACATTTATGAAAACTTATAATCACATAAATGAAAACTTTAAAGAAGTATTCCATCAATTGTCAGAAGGCGAAGGAGAATTAAAACTAGAATACCCAGATGATCCACTATCAGGAGGTATGACTATTGAAGCTCAGCCAAGAGATAAAGATCTTCAAAGATTAGAGAGTATGTCAGGTGGTGAAAAATCTCTAACTGCTCTTGCATTCGTATTTGCAATTCAAAAATATATGCCATCACCATTCTATGCATTTGATGAAGTAGATGCAAGTTTAGATACAATGAACGTTGAACGTATCGCCCAAATGGTGCAGAACCAGTCAAAAGATACACAATTTATAGTAGTTAGTCATAGGCGACCTATGATAGAATCAGCTAATAGAACTTTAGGTGTTACTCAAAAAGAAAAAGGTATAACTAAAGTTACAGGCATAAAACTAAGGGACGAATAATTAGGATATGAGTACAGAGACAGCATTAAATTATAATTTAGATTTACCTGATTTAGGTTTATCAAAAGATGGCAAACCCAAAAGTGAAGGAATTGGAATTCTTGTTGATATGGCTAAAGCTGGGAAAATTGACCCTTGGAATATTGATATTGTCGATGTTACAGATAAATATCTTACTCATATGGTGCAAATGAAATCCCAAAATTTACGAGTAACAGGCAGAACTTTTTTATTTGCTGCTGTTCTTTTAAAATTAAAGTCAAATGTCTTAGAAGGCGTTGATATAATGCAATTTGAGCCTGAAGAACCAAATATTGAATATGACGATGACGGATTTATTGTAGATTATGGTGAAGAAGATTATGTTCCAACAAACAACGTAATATCCATTGATGAAGTACTACAAAGACGTACAAGTGTCAGATTAAATCATAACCGTGTTGTTACATTGAAAGATTTGATTAGACAATTAGAATTTTATGAAAAATTAGAACAAAAACAATCTTTAAAAAGCGCTCATGAAAGAGCTAAAAGACGTGTTCAATCATATTCAAGATTAACACCTGATGATATAGTTAATCTTGCACATGAAGAATATATTGAAAGTTGTGTTTTGACTCTTAAAGAAAATTTAGGACAAATCTTTGAAAAAAATGAAAAAATTGAATTAAATGAATTAACACTTTTAGGTATGGACAAAATAAGTGCTTACATAGCATTACTATTTTTAACTGCAGAAAGTGATTATGAATTACAACAAGATGAATTTTATTCAGATTTATACGTTGTAAAAGGCACAGAAAAGCAGGAGCATTTAGAAACTAGTGACTTACAATAATAAATTGCAAAAGAGGATAAAAAAATGGAACAGTTGAAATCCAGAATAGAAGCTGTCTTATTTATTACAGCACGTGCTGTTTCACTAGAAGAAATCGCAAATATACTAGGTGAAGAAACTGAAAAAATAGAAGAAGCTATTTTAGAATTAATCATGGATTATTCTACTCGTGATGGTGCTTTAGAGATTGACGATGAAAATGGCTATATACTTCAAGTTAAAGAAGATTATATGGACTTAGTTGAATTACTTTGCCCAGTGGATTTAAAACCTGCTGTTTTAAGAACACTTTCTGTTATTGCTCTAAAAGAACCAATTAGGCAAACTGATTTAAAAGAATTAAGAGGATCAACTGCATATGATCATGTACAAGAACTTGTTGAAAAAGGGCTTGTCTCAAAAACTAGGGATAAAAATGGTAGAAGTTTTAATTTAAAAACAACACCAAAATTTGCAGAATATTTTAAATTAAAAGGTGACACTCGTTCCCTTGCCAAAATACTTGAAATTGATAAAGGGATAAAAGATAATGAGCCAAACAAATAATAATGATAGGCAAATCGTAATAATAATTTGTACAATTGCAATT
Organism: Candidatus Gastranaerophilales bacterium; assembly: GCA_944326635.1. Classification (GTDB taxonomy): domain Bacteria; phylum Cyanobacteriota; class Vampirovibrionia; order Gastranaerophilales; family Gastranaerophilaceae; genus Stercorousia. The sequence goes on from CALVEU010000039.1 coordinate 7,039, forward strand.
ATATTTGGAATTGTATTTAAATTTATGCCATCATATTTTTACTGGCAAGGACACCGAGAATTTAAAAAACAAGAATATACAAAGGCTCACAAGTATTTAAAAAAAGCATATAACTTTAATAAAAAGAATAAAGATTATCGCTATTTTTATGTAAAAACACTTACGCATCTTAAACCAACTTTAACAGTACAAAAAGAGATTTTTGAACTAGCATCAAGCTCACAAAAAGATAGTGCACAACAAATAGCAGATCGAACAATTACAAATTGGCGAAATAAGATAATTTCATATATTGGGGATAATTATATTGAGCAGGTTCCTCTTGATAAAGGTATAATGCGTTGGGATGAAGCAAAATTCCCACTAAAAATTACAATAATTAATACTGCTCAAGCTGATATTCCTGCATATTATAATTCAGAAATATTAAAAGCATTTGGGCAATGGCAAGCTGCAACAAATTTTATAACTTTTAATACTACAAACTCAGCAAAAGAGGCTAATATTATTGTTAAAATTACACAACCTCCAAGTAATTTATGTTCTGAAAAAAATTGTAAATATATAGTAGGATATACTACACCTGATTATAAGGATTCAACACTATACAGTATGACAATTATTTTATATGCCAAAGATCCTTTTGGAAATTTTTTCTCAGATAAAGAATTATACAATACTATTTTACATGAAATAGGTCATGCATTAGGTATAATGGGGCACAGTTACAGCTCTGAAGATTTAATGTACATGGCAACAAATAATGATGATAATTTTTATGCTCCTTATAGAAGTTCTTTTCAGTATTTATCATCTAAAGATATTAACACTATAAAATTGTTATACAAAATGTTTCCCAACATAACTAATACACCATTAGATGAACTTGAAACAAAAGGACAAATATATGCCCCTGTTATTTTAGGTTCCTCAAACCAAATTTCACTAAGAAAGCTAAAAGAAGCTGAAAATTATATAAAAAATGCTCCAGACATTGCAAGTGGTTATATAGACTTGGGAATAGCTTATGCAGAACTAAATAAACATAAAGATGCAATAAAAGCTCTAAAAAAAGCCTATGAACGTGCAAAATCAAATGATGAAAAATATATAATTCTTTATAATTTAGCTGCTGTATATATGAATATTCAAGACTATAATAAAGCTATAGAATATGCTCAGCAAGCAAAACAAATATATGATTGTGACGAAATTAAAGAATTAATTATGAACATTAATCATGCAAAGTTAACAAAAAAATAGACTATAGCCTATTACAGTCTTAACAAAATCTTCACAAACACTTTAAAAAATATTATGTTTGAGCTATAGTTAATTGGTTTGGAAAAATAAAGATATGGAGATATGAAATGTATAATGTAGCAATCATAGGAGCAGGTCCAGCTGGGATTTTTGCAGCTTTAGAAATAACTAAATTAAAACCTGATTGGAAAGTTGTATTAATAGAAAAAGGTCAAAAAATAGAAAATCGAAAATGTTTGCTTCGTGAAGGCTATGAAAAATGTCCAACTTGCAAAAAATGTGGTCTTTTATGCGGCTGGGGCGGTGCCGGAACTTTTTCTGACGGAAAACTAACCCTAACTCCTGATGTAGGAGGTCACCTTGTTGACTACATGGATAGAAAAAAAGTCGATGATTTAATTGCATATTCAGATCAATTATATCTTGATTTTGGTGCTACAGATGAAGTTTTTGGTACAGACATGAAAGTTTTTCAAGAACTTGAAAGACAAGCTGTACTTGCAGAATTAAAACTTGTGCATTCGCCTGTCAGAAATTTGGGAACAGAAAGAAGGCTGAATGTATTGAAAAACATGCAAGATTATCTAAATGAAAGAATTACAATAATAAATGATGTATCTGCAAAATCGTTAATTGTTGAATGTGAACAAGTAAAAGGAATCGAATTAGATAATGGAGAAACAATTTGTGCAGAATACACAATTATAGCACCAGGTAGAGAAGGCGCAGATTGGCTTACACATGAATTTGCTAAACATAAAATCGGTATGGTAAATAATGCTGTAGATATTGGTGTAAGAGTAGAATTACCAGCACCTGTATTTGAACCATTAACTGATAAATTATATGAATCTAAATTAATATACAACTCTCCAACATTTGGGGATGAAGTAAGAACATTCTGCATGAACCCAAATGGTGAAGTTGTTCAAGAAAACTATAATGGTATTTCTACAGTAAACGGTCACAGTTATGCAGAAAAAACAACAAATAACACAAATTTTGCATTACTTGTAAGTGAAAAATTTACAGAACCGTTTAAAGAACCAATTCAATATGGACAACATATTGCAAGACTTGCAAATATGCTTGGCGGAGGTATTTTAGTCCAAAGATTTGGCGACTTACTTGATGGAAGAAGATCTACACCGGAAAGAATTAAAGCTAGCACAATAAGACCAACCTTAACTTGTGCAACTCCAGGAGATTTAAGTTTAGTAATTCCATACAGACAAATGACAAGCATTATTGAAATGCTTCAAGCATTAGACAAAATCTGTCCTGGAACTGCTTCTAGATATACATTATTATATGGTATTGAAGTTAAATTCTACTCTGCAAGAGTTAAATTAACTAATGAATTAGAAACAGAAGGAGTAAAAAATCTATTCGCAATAGGTGATGGAGCAGGAGTTACAAGAGGTTTAATCCAAGCATCAGCATCAGGTGTTCATGCAGCTAGAACAATCTGTGCCCGCGGATAATTAACAGATTATGGAACATAAAACAAATGTAATGAGAGAGCTTGATAAGCTCAAGATAAACTATAATCATTATTGTTATGCTAATACAGATGCGATCAGTGGAATTGAGGTTGCATCTGTATTAAATCAAAATCCTGAAATAGTATTTAAAACACTCGTAACAGTTGGGAAGTCAAAAAAATACTATGTATTTATGCTTCCTGTTGCAAAAGAATTAGATTTAAAAAAAGCAGCCAAAGCTGTAGGTGAAAAATCTGTTGAAATGATAAAATCTAAAGAACTTTTACCATTAACAGGATACATTCATGGTGGTTGTTCTCCAATTGGAATGAAAAAATTTTTTACAACTACAATTGATACAAGCGCTAAAAACTTTGATACAATTATATTTAGTGCAGGAAAAATTGGTTACCAAGTGGAATTAAGTCTTGATAATCTGTCAAAAGTTATCAAATTCACACTTGCAGATATTGTTGAATAATATTATTAAACTTGCCCATTCACAACCCAAATGCTATAATTGTTAATATGAATAATAGTAAAGTTAGTTTGACAACACAAAATAGATTAATAATTTCAGGACTTTTATTAAGCACAATATTAATAGTTGCAATTGCAGTATTTGCAATCTTTAATATTCAAAAAAAATTAAATTACGGTTATCAAAATTTTGGACAAATAGTATCTAGAGCATTAGCAATAGAATGTAGTGAGCTTGTAAGTAAATCACCAAAAAATCAAGTTATTGAAACGTTAAAATCTCACGCAGATACTATTGTTGAATCTCATAGCGATATTATTTTTATTGAATTCAGAGATTCTAGCGGGAAATTAATATACAAAGCAAATGGAAATTCTCAGATATCTCCCAAGAACCCTAATATAATTGTTAGTTCTCCAATAATTACAGCTAAAGGTAATAGTGTAGGATCAGTTACAGTAGGACTATCAGGAAATATTATAAGTCAAATTTCAACTACAACAAGAGCATCTTTATTATTTGTATTTACTGTTGCTTGGGTTGTATTTGCTTTTGTAATCCTTATTAATACCTATTTAATTACTAGAGAATTAAGAATTTTACATAACGGGGTACAAAGAATTTCAACAGGAGAGTTTGGATATACAATCCAAGATAAAGATGTAAGTTCTGAAGTTAAAGAATTATTTAATGCTTTCAATAATATGTCTAATAGACTTCATTTATATGAAGAACAAAATATTGAACAATTAACACTTGAAAGAAACAAGTTAGAAGCAGTATTAATGAGTATTGCAAACGGAGTTGTTGTATGTGATAACAATGACAATGTTGTATTGATAAATAATCACGCACACAAATTACTTGAGCTTGATGAAAATCAAATGCTCAATATGAAAATTCAAAACTATATAGATACAGAAGGTAATTACTGTTTTAAAGATAAGATCGAAGAATTTAAGGACACTCCAATTGAAATTATGGAAAATAAACCACTTGAATTCAGCATTCAAGTTGATAAAAGAGTTATAAAATCAATAATTTCACCAATGTTTACTAGAAATAAAGATTATGTCGGCTACATAATTGTATTAATAGATATGACTAAAGAAGCTGAAATGGATGCTATGAGATCTACATTTATTTCAAATGTTTCTCATGAATTAAGAACACCTGTCACAGTTCTAAGAAGTTACATTGACACATTATACAATTATGGTAATGAATTTGATTATGATACACAAAAAGAGTTTATAGGAACAATTAATCAAGAAATAATAAGATTAAATAGCATGGTAAATGACATCTTAGATTTTTCAAGAATGGAAGCAAATGCACAAATGGAAAAATCATTAAACAGTATCTATGAAGTAGTAGATACTTGTGTTAGTCAAGTCCAAGCCTTAACTAAAGAACACAATCTTAAAATTAGTGTAAAAAAAGAAGAAAACATTCAAGAATTTTTATTCAACTATGACGGCATTGAAAGAGCTCTTACAAACTTTTTATCAAATGCTATAAAATATTCTCCAGAAAACGGGGAAATTAAAGTTGAACTAAAAAAAGATAATGATGATGTAATAGTCACTGTAACAGATCAGGGCTGCGGTATTGCTCCGGAACATCAGAAAAAGATTTTTGACAGATTTTATAGAGTTGAAAATAATATTCACACCGTAAAAGGGACAGGATTGGGACTTCATTTAGTTAAACAAACTATTGAAAAATATCATAACGGGAAAGTATTTGTTAAATCAGCATTAGGACAAGGAGCAACTTTTGGTTTTATTTTACCGACTAAAGTATACGAAGATGTTGAAAATCTAGTTTAAAGGGGTATTTAATGGGCTTTGACTTTGGGAATATATGGAATTATTTTTGTAAAGCATGTCTAATTTTCTTTATAATAATAATATTCAATTCAATACTTGGAGATATTTTATTCCGAACAAAATACGCATTTCCCAAAATTAGCACTAAAAGTCAGGAAATAATAAATACAAATAATAATCCCGTTCAAATTAATTTAAAAAATCAAAAATATATAAAAGCATACGGAGAAAAAAATATTTATGCACTACAACCAATGGCAAAATATTCAATATCAGGTTTGGTTGTAACTAAAAATACAAATTTTTGGTTTAGAGATATTATGCGGAACTCTTTTGATGATATCTGTTTAATGGATATAGGTATAGTATGGGGTGATTTAGCTAAAGATAAAAACAGATTACATAAATATTGGAAATTTAAATCGCACAAAACACTTGGGCAGAGCAGAAGACTGGAATGGAGATCAAAAGTTCCATATGAAGAAATGTATTGGGAACTAGGTTTTGTAAGTTCTCATATTTCACACACACACTTAATTCCTGCGAATGCAAATGTTATGGGAGCTTTACTAAAAATTAAGAAAAATGATATTGTAAAACTAGACGGTTATCTTGTAGATATTTATACTGACAAAAGTGAAACTGTTGCAAAAACAAGTATGTCAAGAACTGATACAGATCCAACAAGTAGAGGTTCTGGAGCTTGTGAAGATATGTATGTTAAACAAGTTCAAATAGGGAATAAAATCTATAAATAGTACTAATTAAACAAAGCATTTATTTTATCTAAAATATCTTGAGGATCAATTTCATTTGTAATCTTATTTATATCTTGAGCTACCTGATATAATTTAGCAGCTTCTATTTTATCACCTGTAATTGAAATTGCTCTTGCTAAATTAAAATGAGCCAAGGCATAATTTGGGTTACATTCAATAGATTTTTTAAATAAATCAATAGCTTGCTTTACTCGACCTAAATCATCAAGATAAATTACACCCATATTGTTATATGCAATGTCATAATTTTTGTCATATTTTATAGCAAGTTCATATTCTTTTAAAGCTTCATCAATATCGCCTTTTCCCCAATATAAAAAGCCTAAATTACAATGAATTTTTGCATTTTCAGGATCTAAATCTAAAGCATTCCTATAAACTTGTAAAGCATTCTCTATATCTTCTTTATCGTAAAATGCACTACCTAAATTGACATAAATATCAATATCTTTAGGTGTTAATAAATAAGCACTTTGATAAGAACTGATTGCTGCATTCAAATCCTGTTTGGATTCTTGATATACAAAACCTAAAGTTTGATTAATAATACTTGTCCATTGTTTTCTAGGATTTAAAGTAACAGCAGTTTGGAAATGAGCAATAGCGCCATCAATATCACCTTTTACATACAAAATATTAGCTAAATTTGAATGAACATCAGGCATATTAGGCATAATTTTAATTAGCTTTTCATAAATTTCAACAGCACTATCATAATCACCTTGTTCTTCATAAGCCTGACACAGATGACGATATGCTGGAATATTTAATGAATCTAACCAAATTGCCATTTTATATTCAGTAATCGCATCTTCAAACTGACCTAAAGATCTATAAATATCACCAAGTAAACAATATAAAGGAATAAATCCTGGAGCTTTATCAATTGCTTCTGAATATGTTTCTAACGCATCATTTAACTTATTTGTTTGAACTTGGTATGCGCCTTTAATTAAAACAGGTAAAAATTTTGCATAAGATAGAGTTCTTGCAACATTACCTAATGCAATTTTATCAAATGGTAAAGTCAAAATTGATAATAATAATTCTAACTTTGATAAAGCAAAATTTTTAAAACTTCTTGCTGATGATACATTATATAAATTTGATAATAAGAAATGCGCACACGAATTTGAAAAAGGCATAGCTTTAATAGCTAACTTTGCATTCATGGAAGCATCTAAAAAACGAGCCTTTTTAGTATATGTTTCTGCTAACAAATAATAGGCTTTACCTAATTTCGAATTTTTAGATATAGCCATATCTAAATAATTTATAGCTTTATCTAAATCCCCTTTAAAGAAATGAGCCTGACCTATTTTAAAATAAATTTCAGCTGAATCAATGTAAGTCTCTAAAGCTCTTTGATACTCAGTTATTGCTTCATCAATATATTGACAAGAATTATAAATATCTAAGTGCCAAGCAAGATACAAATCTCCCAAACGCACATGTAAGTCTGCATTTGTAGGATCATCTTGCAAGCCTATTTGGCATAGTTCAATTGCACTTTTTACATTTCCAGTT
>CALVEU010000040.1 GCA_944326635.1 Candidatus Gastranaerophilales bacterium
TGAACACCTGAAGAAATCAAATCAGTAACAGATGTACCTAAAGTTTCTTTAACTGAATTAAACATGGAAATAGCTTTTTCTTTAGCTGGTGCAAAAGAAATTTCAACTTCATTTAATCTATTCCAACCATTTACAATACTTTCTTTCATTCTATTACCAAATGCTTTTGCAGATTCAATCATATTATGAAATTTTTCACCAATACCAGAGATTGATCCAACTAATGCACTTGCCTTCAATTTACCTGTAAAACTTGGTTGGTCTGCTTTTTTAGCAGAAGATTCAAATACATCTGCAGTTAATACATTCCCCTTAAAAGAAGAAGCTGCAAAAGGATTTGTTGAATTTGAATTTCTTTGAGTGTTCACTTCGTGTTTACTTGTGTTAAAAAGTCTTTCACGAATAGATGGGATTGATAAATTTGCCATTGTAATATCCTTTCGTATAACTTTATCGACTTTAATAGAATATCATCATCAAAAATATAATGGCTCAACCTTTTGGTGTATTCTTATTTGAATTTCTTATACTTTAGTTGTAAAATCTATTCAAAAGGGGAATTATTGCGGGCGATGAAAATTTAGATAAATTAATAGAAACAGTAAGAATTTTGCGATCTCCAGAAGGTTGTGAATGGGACAGGGCTCAAACTCACAACAGTCTAAGACCAAACATGCTTGAAGAAGCTTATGAAGCAGTTGATGCTATGGATTCCGGAGACATGAAACATCTTAAAGAAGAATTAGGAGATGTATTATTACAAGTGTTATTGCATGCACAAATAGCAGATGATAAGGGTGATTTTAACCTTGATGATGTTGCTAAAGGATTAAATGAAAAATTAATACACCGACACCCACATGTATTTGGAAATGCAAAAGTAAATTCTACTCAAGATATCATTGATAATTGGGATAAATTAAAAAAAGAAGAAAAACCTCATAGAAAATCAGCAATGGACGGAATCTCTAAATCACAAGCGGCATTAATGAGTGCACAAAAAATAAGCAAAAGAGCTGTTAAACAAGGCTTCGAATGGCCAAATGAACAATCATTATATGAATGTATTTATTCTGAATTTAATGAATTTAAAGAAGCTGTACAAGAAAAAGATAAAGAACATATGGAAGAAGAAATGGGCGATATTTTATTTGCAGTCGTAAATCTTGCAAGATGGAATAAAATTGATGCAGAACAAGCTCTTTTAAAAGCGAACAAAAAATTCATGCAAAGATTTCGTAAAATGGAAGAACTCGCAGAAAAACCGTTAGAAGAATATGATTTTAGGGAATATGATATATTATGGAAGCGGGCTAAGGAGAATTTGGGAAATTAATTATTAAGAAATATTAAGTATCGTTACCCTAAAAAAGCAATTCCTAAATAAAAAAATCCTTTATATAAATATACAGGAAAGAGGATAAGATTTTATGAAAGAACAGGAATTAAATACATTGATGTCTGTAGTTTCAGACCCAATTAAAAATGTTTATAAGATTGAATCAAGAAAAGATTTAGAAGAAATTCAACGCATTATTAGAATTTTTAATATTGCTGAAAATCAACACAATAAACATGCAATGCTTTCTATCAAAAATCTTGCAACTCTTAGATTAGTTTTAAGCAACAATTAATACTCTTGCCAAAATTATCCACAATAATAATATAAGCCCTGATAAAATCAGGGCTTTGTTGTGTTTTATTAATAGGTCATTTCCCAATTATCATTTATAATTTTAGATAAACAACCGTGCCACTCTCCTCTATTATCAGAAAAACAACCTAATGCCATTTGTTCTCTTAATTCTTTTGATGGAATAACATCTGGATCCACTCCCATATCATCAATTACTCCATTTTTAAACAAAAGCATAAAGAAAGCATCCCTTCCTAGAATATTAGGGCCTTGTGCACCATTAATATCTACTACGATAGCAATAACAGATTTCTTACCATATCCTTCGATTTCATCATATGTTCCAATTGCAGCTCCGCTTGCTAAAACAGAACAATTAGCAGTACATTGAAAAGCAACTGCTGAACCATTGATCTTTTTATACTCATTAGAGAAACAAGGAGTCATTGTATTACCACAATCTTGTACAACCTTAAAATAAGTCTTAAAAAAATCACCAACAGCGGCTTTTGAATTTAAGCCTGCTTCTGATAAATTAAGAGCATTTTTATCTGTCTGATATTGCAATAAAGCTTGGCTTAATTCATTATAAACTTTATGCAACTGAGTAACATAACTTTTTCTTTGATGATTTTGCATTAAAGTAGGAACAGTCATAGCTGAAACTACACCAATTATACCTAATGTAACCAAAACTTCAGCCAATGTAAATGCTCTTTTCATTATAAAATCCTCATAATTTTCTTTATTATATATTACTATTATACCATATTTTATAATTTTATCAATTATATTTTTATGCTAAATTGAATGATGGTAGGAGATAAATATGAAAAAATTTTTTGTAATTCTATTATTATTTTTAGGAATACCAACACTAGCAGATGAGAACAAAACAGTATTACCATCTGAAACAGGTATAGTCGAAAGCATAAAATATGAAGATGCAGAAAATCTTAATCAAGGAGAAACAACAACAAAACAACTTGTTACTGTAAAAGTCCTCACTGGAAATTTTAAAGGTACAGAACGCATAATTGAAAATATGCTCACAGGAAATCCTGCCTATGATATAAACTTAACTAAAGGCAATAAAGTAGTGTTACATGTGGAACCTAACTCTGATACAATTACAACTCCTGATGATGTCGATTTTTTTATTGCCGATATAAAAAGAGATAATCAAATATTAACCTTTACTGGAGTTTTCTTTATATTACTGCTTTTGATCGGCAAAAAAAAGGGACTGACAAGTATAATTTCAATAATCACTACAATTGCTTTAATATTTTTCATGCTATTGCCAATGATATTAAACGGTTTTTGTCCTATCGCATCAGCTGTACTGACAGGAATAATATCAACATTAATTACAATATACTTAGTCGGAGGTCTAAATTCAAAAAGTTCATCTGCAATTATTGGTACAAGCATAAGTTTAATCTTTGCAGGAGCATTATCAATGCTCGCAATATATTTTGCACACCTTACAGGCTTTGCAGGAGAAGAAACTATGTTTTTATATACAGCAAGACCTGATTTGAGTTTCACTGGAATTCTATCAGCTTCTATGATTATCAGTGCACTAGGAGCATTAATGGATACAGCCGTATCAATAGCAAGTACTGTAAACGAGATTTTTGAAACCGATAAAACCCTATCAGTAAAACAACTATTCAAATCTGGAATGAATGTTGGTCGAGATATTATTGGCACAATGTCAAATACACTTATTCTTGTCTATTTAGGAAGTTCTTTAACTCTTGTACTCCTATCAAGCAACATAGATATGAATAAATTTTTCAATCTTAATCAAGTAGCGACAGAAATTCTATCAGCTTTAACAGGTAGCATAGCCATTCTGTTTTGTGTCCCAATCACAGCAATCATTGCAGCATATTTGATTAAAAAACAAAAAGAAAAGATAACATTCAATTTTGATATAGAAAAAGAGATGAATGATTAAACATTCATCTCTTTTCTTTTTTTAGATACCTTGGACTACTTAGAACAAGAACAACCGCAACATGCTTGAGATTTTAAAGCATCAGCTTTATCTGTTCTCTCCCAAGGTACATCAATATCAGTTCTGCCCATATGACCGTAAGCTGCTAATAATTGATAGAACTTACCGCCATTTTTAGCTGGCAATCCGCGTAAATCAAATTGATTAATAATTGCAGCAGGTCTTAAATCAAAGTTTTTATAAACTAATTTAGAAATTTCATCATCTGAAATTTTACCTGTTCCGAATGTATCAACCATGATTGAAATAGGTTCTGCAACACCAATTGCATACGCAAGTTCAATTTCACATTTTTCAGCTAAGCCAGCTGCTACAATATTTTTTGCAACCCAACGAGATGCATAAGCTGCAGATCTGTCAACTTTTGTAGGATCTTTTCCAGAGAAAGCACCGCCACCGTGACGAGAATAACCGCCATAAGTATCAACAATAATTTTACGGCCAGTCAAACCTGCATCACCTTGAGGTCCACCTACTACGAAACGACCTGATGGGTTTACTAGAATTTTTGTTTCACTGTCTAATTTAATTTCTTCATTTTCAAATACATAATCAATTACATATTTTTTAATATCATTCCTAATAATTTCTTGAACTTTTGAATTATCAGAAACACCATTAATTTCTGGATCATGTTGAGTTGAAATTAATACAGTATGAATTCTTGAAGGTTTTCCATCAACATATTCAACAGTAACTTGAGATTTACCATCCGGTCTTAAATATGAAAGAATACCTTGTTTTCTAACTTGAGCTAATCTGTAAGATAATTTATGAGCCAAGCTGATTGGCAACGGCATTAATTCAGGAGTTTCGTTACAAGCATAACCAAACATAATACCTTGGTCACCTGCACCGATATTTTCTGTTTCTGAAGTTGATGTATCAGCATTATCAGATCTTGTTTCAAGAGCTTTATTAACGCCTCCTGCGATATCGCAAGATTGTTCATCAATACTAGTTAAAACAGCACAAGTATCAGCATCAAAACCACCGCCAGATGCACCTGAATAACCGATATTTTTAATAGTACTTCTTACAACTGATGGAATATCTACATAACAATCAGATGTAATTTCACCACAAACAAGAGCCATGCCAGTAGTAACAGTGGTTTCAGCAGCTACTCTTGATTGAGGGTATTTTGTCAAAAACTCGTCCAAAATAGCGTCAGAAATCTGATCGCAAACTTTGTCGGGGTGTCCTTCTGTAACTGATTCAGAAGTGAATAAAAAATTTTTTGGTGTCATTTAAAAATTCTCCTTAATTTGTATTTTGGTCCGGCGAACCTTATCACCGTCAACCCGCCGGTAAGGTTTTTAATTCCGACCCGGCAATGTCATTAAGAAACAGTGTACAACCAAAAATATTTAAAATCAAATATTGTATTAATATTTATTAATTAATAATATTATTTTAAAATAGTACAATCAATTATATAATGTCCATCTTCAAAAGTTAAATTATCCATACGATATTTAAAGCCTCTTTTTAATAAAATTTCAGTTTCAGAGCCTTCAATACTTCCATTACCTCTCAAATATCCTGGGACACAAGTATTTCCAAGTTCATCAACATATAAATTTTCTAAAGAAACTGCTTTGGTCCCTTTTGGTGTGTGATATCTATAAATTATATCTGATTCATGAGCCGCAAAACTTTTAGCAACATTTTCATTCACTGTAGTAGATACAAATTGTTCTTCCTCAATAATTTTACCTTTTTTATATATTTTAGATATTAGATCATCCATTTTGGTATAGATTCTTGAATTTTCGGCATCTCCAACTTTTGTATAAAATATACCATTAAAACTTTCCAACCAAGTTGTATTTTCATCTGATTTATAGGTTCCTTTACCGAGATTAATACCTTCAAAACAATTTTTATATCTTGTATTAGTGTGAGAATCTATAACTAAATGATCTCCTCGATATAATACCGCATCTTCATCTAATGATGTCTTATCCAATGCTCGATCTAACGCAGAAATTCGAGGATCATCTAATCTACCATATTGAATACAGGTATTAGCAGTATAACTATTTGATTTATACTCCCAAAGCGCTTTTTTATCGTCCAAATTCAATAATAATTCTCTTTGTTTTTTTGAGTTTTCCAGCAATCTAGTTCTTTTTTCAAAAGCACTATTCATATTGTTCAATTGTTTAGAATACTTCTTATTAACATTTTTTTCTAACAATTTTATATATTCTTGAATATTACTTTCTTTACTCATTGGAGTATTTTCAGCTTCTTTTAAAACAAAAGCTAAATAAGTTTTTCTATTTTTTATAGTTTCAAATAATTCAGGATTCATATAAATCTTAACTGAATTATATACATTTTGGATATCTTCATTTGTAACACTTTGTACACGTTTTAATGAATTAATCAAATCATCTCGAGACATATTTTTAAATAATCTCGCAGATTCAGGATTAATATTATCATCTAAAAGAGTTGACAACTCTGGAACAGTATTTCCAAAATCTTTTTTTGCTCCTCTTGCTCTAAAATTAAGCGTTCCTCCAAAATCCACTCTTACAGCATTTCCATCCTTTAACAGAGTATTTCCAGAGCAAACAGCATCCCAGTTTGCTAACCAAGCATCTACTGCAAAGCCTTCATATGCAGCTTCAGGTTTATTATTAATAGCTTGTAATCCTACAATAGCTTTACTTTTTATCCAACAATTATTAGTACTGATATCGGAATTAAAACCTGGACCAGCTACTAAATTCATTTCTGGAGTATCAATACCTGCAGCTCTATATAATTGAGAAGAAACATGTTCAACAATATTTTGTTGACCATTACCAGTTTTAAAATAATATAAATCCCCACTATTTACATGTTCTACCCAAAAACCTGGATTTGAACCACTTTGAGTAGACTTATATATTTTGTAATTTCCATCATTTTCTGTCCTCACATACTTAGTTTCACCAATAGTTTTCTCTACCTCTATAGTATATGGTTTTCCGGTAATTTCATTTAATTTAACATCTTCAATTCCTTTAGAGAAATTACTCAAATTTTCCTTCATCAAGGCCAATCCAGAAGCATCAGATTCTGGATATAGATTTGTCAAAGTTCTTTTTTGTATAACAACTTGAGGCACATCTTCTGGAATTTTATTAAAAGGAATTTTTCCAAAAGAATATCCAACAGACTTCATACCTCCACCTATTACTGGTGATAAAATTGCTCCTCCAACAAAGCCTTCACCAGCAGCTTTGGCAACATCTTCTAAGCTTCCACCATCTATAACTGTTCTAAATGCATTATCTACAGAACCTCCAACTGCACCATCAGTAGCCATTTCTGCACCCAAAGCCATAGATTTTTTGGCAATATTACCTCCAACATACTCGTAACCTGTTGGGTTGGTTAAAGCTGTTTTTATAGTTTGCTTTACTCCTCTTTCGACAGCAGATTCTGCAACTTCTTTTCCTACCTGCTTTACAGCCTGAACTCCTAACTTAGTTGCAACTGTCTTTCCAACAGCACCGCCTAATCCACCAGTAACAGGAGCTATAACACCTGAAAATGTTCCAGTTGCAGCATCATGTGCAGCATCTTTTAAAGAATATTCTCTACTACCTGTAGCAGCATCAGCTGCTTTCATTCCTGTTTTAATTGCGGCACCGCTTGCTCCTGCTGCGGCAATTCCGACAGCTATAGATCCACCTCCGGTAAATGGAGCTGCAGCCACTGCAGCTGTATAAATACCAACAGCAGCAACACCTGAGACAATATCAGCTCCAACATCTACAGCCATAGCTTGGCCTTCTTTATAACCATTTAATGCTATTTCTGATTTTAATTTAATTTCTCCTTTTATAAATTTTTCTAAATTTTCTTCGGTATAATCAAAACCAGTTAATTCCTTAAAAACGTTAGTTCTATTTTGCTCTGTTGTATTGAATTGTTCTAATAACTTCTTTTCTATTTCTTGTTGCTCTCTTACATTATCGGAACTATCACCAATACCTGTTATATTTTTAAAGCCACTCCAAGTAGAACCAATAAAACCATTTTCATCTTCAACTTTTTTTAAATTTGTTGAAACATTATTTATTCGTTTTTCCAAAGTCTTATTAAAATTATAACGTTTTCCATCTGAAGCTTCTATTATTAAATCATTATTTTCTACTTGCTTAAAATAAGCTTCATTTAATTCTGTTCCATTGAATGCATAATATCTGGTCTTACCATTTTTAGTAATAGAATATCTCCCAGAATTTCTTACATCAATAATCCCTACATGCTGCTCAAAATCCTTTTGATTTAATTCTTTTCCATCTGCAGAATAGTATTTATTAATTCCACTACTAATAACAATTTTTTCACCTGAACGTAATATTATAGTTTTTGTAGCAGTCTGCTTTTCAATTTCAACACCTCTATGATTATTTGAGGGATTTGTCTTGGATGTATAAAGTGAAATCTTTTGTTCTTTTGTTAAAGTAATTTCCCCATTTTTACTCATTATTGATAAGATTTGTTCATCTGACAAATCATTTAAAGTAGGGTTTAATTGCCTATATTGTTGTATTTTTTGTTGTATACTTATATGTTCAGACATTACACACCATCCAAAATATTATTGGTATGAATATCGGATATATATTCTAATTTCTTTAAACTATCTTATTTAATTGTTACATATTTTAATCTTTATAAGATAAACTTACAGACAAATACTCTGATGTAATATCTATAATTGCCCACCTTATCGGATTTTTATTCAATTTAATCAATTCTTTTTCAATATAAAGATTATCAAAATCTTTTATCTTCTTAATTTTTACAACTTCTGACTTTATCATATAAATACCAGAAGAGCCTTTTTACAAAGGCTCTTTAAATCTATTCTACTGTTACTGATTTTGCTAAATTTCTAGGTTGATCAACATCTTTTCCTAAAAATTCTGCAATATAATATGCTATTAATTGCAACGGAATCATCGCAATAATTGGAGAGAAAAGTTCTTGAACATCAGGTACATAAATTATATGTTCAAATAAATCCTTTAACTTTTCATCTTTTGAATTAGTAAGTGCAATCATTCTTGCATTTCTTGCCTTAGCTTCTTCACTATTTGAAAGAAGTTTTTCATAAACCGAACCATTCATCAATATAGACAATACAGGCATTGTTTCATCTAACATAGCGATAGGACCATGTTTCAATTCTCCTGCGGGATAACCTGTAGCATTAATATAGCTAATTTCCTTAAGTTTCAAAGCTCCTTCTAGAGCTGTTGGATAATTTATACCTCTTGCAATATAAATAAAATCTTTTGTATTAGCATAAGCTCTTGCAACTGCTTGAATATTTTCTTTATGAGCAAGAATCTGTTCAATTTTTTGAGGTAAAAGCATTAATTCTGCTTTTAATGAAGTTAATGTAGATGCTGCAATACTATCTTTGATTTCAGCCATATATAAAGATAATAAATAAAATGCCATAAGCTGAGCGATATAAGATTTTGTAGCAGCAACAGATACTTCAATACCAGCATTTACAGGAATTAAGCTATCAGCTTCTCTTGCCATAGCACTATCAGGTCTGTTTGTAATAATCAAAATATGAGAGCCCTTT
Source organism: Candidatus Gastranaerophilales bacterium (assembly GCA_944326635.1). Taxonomy (GTDB): domain Bacteria; phylum Cyanobacteriota; class Vampirovibrionia; order Gastranaerophilales; family Gastranaerophilaceae; genus Stercorousia. Next base: position 9,274 of record CALVEU010000040.1, read on the forward strand.
GCTTTAGCTTGTTTGATAGCTGTTAAAGTATCAGCAGTTTCACCAGATTGAGAAACCCCTATCACTAAAGTTCTTTCATTAGTAACTGTTTTTCTGTAAATATATTCACTTGATGCTTCTACATCTACAGCAATTCCACAGAAACTTTCGATTAAGTATTTTCCAATCATAGCAGCATGCAATGACGTTCCACATGCTATAATTTGAATTCTATCAAGATCCTTCAAAGTATCTTTTGTCAATTTTACTTCGTTTAATATAATATTTTCATCAGGAGCATGCAATCGTCCAACTAAAATATTTCTAATAACATCAGGTTGTTCATGAATTTCTTTGAGCATAAAATGTTTATAACCCATTTTGCTCAATGCAACAGGTTCCCAAGGTAAAACCTCAATTTTTGGTGTAACTTTATTTCCATCAACATCTATTAATTGCATACTGTCAGGAGTTAATGTTGCAATTTGGTTATCTTCCAAATAAACAGCCTTATTAGTATGTTTAATTATCGCAGGAACATCTGATGCAGCATAATATTCACCTTCTCCAATACCTACTAAAAGCGGAGCATTTCTTTTTGTGATAACTAAAGTATTTTTACAGTCATTGTGCATTACACAAAGAGCATAAGCTCCTTCAATTTCTTCTGAAGCTAATCTTACAGCCTCTGTTAAATCTTTACATTCAGCATATTTTCTAGCAACTAAATGAGCCACAGCCTCAGTATCAGTTTGAGAACGGAATACACAACCATCATTAGATAGTTCTTCTCTCAATTCTTTATAATTTTCAATAATACCATTATGAACTACAACTAAATTTCCACAAGTACAAGTATGTGGGTGTGCATTCAAAAGAGTAGGTGCACCATGAGTTGCCCATCTAATATGACCAATACCCATTGTTGATTGAGAATATTCTTTTTCATGTCCAGATAATTCATCTCTCAAATTTTGTAATTTCCCAATAGCTTTATATACTTTTATTTCGCTATCACACATAACAGCAACACCTGATGAGTCATATCCTCTATACTCTAATTGTTCTAATCCATCTAGTAATATATTTACAACAGATTTATTTCCTACATATCCGACTATTCCACACATATTTTGCTCTCCAATAAACTGAATACTGTACTTGATATTATATCATTGAAAAAAACAAAATTAAATATCCTTACAAAAGTTTTACATCTCCTTGAAAATAGAAAAATATTATAGTACCATAGTCTCGGAATAAAGAATAATTAAAAGTAAGAGGGGTAATTATGAAAAAGATTTTAGTACTGCTTGGAGTATTATTAATAGGCAGTTGTTCTTTTGCAGAAGAAATTCTTGTAATCAAAAATGTAAATATGAGCAATTTCTGGCGCAAAAAAGGTATTGATGAAGAAAAAGTTCTTCAAGTCGGGCAAAAAATAATGATTAGCAATAGAATTCCAAAAAGAGTTCCGATTTTTGTAGATGGAGAAAAGAAAACAATAAATGCTAACTCAAATCTATATGATAAAAGAGTAACTGTTTATGCAGGAATGTTTTTGTACATGGATAACGACGACGAATTAGCTTATGTATTATCACATGAAATTGCTCATTCTGTAGAAGCTTATGGAGGAATGATTAAATACCTAGCAATAAATGCTAACTCTAAAAAATATGAGCAAAAAGCGGATTTAAACGGAATTGATTACATGGTAAAAGCAGGTTATGACCCTATCGCTGCAATTACAATGGGTAATAAAATATTTGGCGAACCAGTTTGGGATTGGGGTTTTACATACACTCATCCAAAAGGCTCTAAAAGACTTTTGGATATGTATAAATACATTTACGTTAAATATCCACAATACCTAAATTCTCCATATACACAAACTGCTTCATATAAAAACTTCACATATTCTATGAACAAAGAAATAAAAGAATTTCAACAAAAGCAAAAAAGACGTCAACTAAAACAACAAGAAAACGGAGATTTGTAATATGCTAAAAAAAATATTACTTATTTGTATTTTGCTGACCGGAATTTCTTTTGCAGAAGAAGTGCCGATTACAATCACTCCTGTCAAAAAAATTTCTACTACTGACAAAACTTTGCAAGAAGGCAGCATTATAGAATTCAAAAATATAAAAAATGATGAAATAATTACAGGAATGATAAAAGAACTAACTCCTAACGGATTTGCTGGAGAACAAGCAACACTTCTTATCAGTGATTTTAAATACAAAAATTCTGATAAAAAACTAAACGGAGAAGTTTACATAAAAGGTGGAGAACATAAAAAATACCAAGACCTTGCGGATAGTGGAATAGCACCAGTCACAGCCTTTATTAGAGGTGGAGAAGTTGTTTTAAAACCTGAAAAAACAAAAATCACTGTATTTTTCAGTGATTACATAAATTCAGAAAATACACCAATTAAAATAAAACCAGATCAAAAAATTTCAACTTGCTACGATGAAATTGAAGTTGGTGATAAGATTAAATTTTTAGCGGCAAAAGATGTCTATAAAAATGGAAAACTATACATAAAAAAGGATACACCAATCTATGGAACAGTAGACTACGTTAGTGAAAATGGGTGGTCATATGACAATGCTCAAATAGATTTCAAAAAATTCAAAACAAAAACTGCAGATGGAAATGTTATCAATTTTACAAGTCCACTATCTATTAACGGTTTTGATATTCTTAAATATAAAGGAAAGAGAATTGCTCAATTCTTTAATTATTGTGGTGTTGCATTTAGAGGCAAAGAAGTAGAAATTATACCTCAAAAAGATAATTTAGAATTTAATCTTTGGCTAAGGTAAATACTCTAAAATCTTGTCAAAAAATACCCTTGATGAATCAATTGCAACATTAATAGTATTTTGAGCTATTTCATGCCAATTATTCTTATTGAAATTATTTGGTAATTCAGAATTTTTAGAATAATTAACAACACTCATAAAAATGTCATCAAAATCATCTGTTTTATAATTAACAGATGATTTTTTTGCATTACTGATTAAAGAATCTTCATTATCATAAATATATGTTTCAAAATCTCTATGCATATTTTTATCACGCCATTTTTGAAAAATATTACCTCTTTGAACGTGAAGACCAACACTCATATCATCTAAAAAATGTTTTGCTCGTCCTGCTTCTTCCATCATCTCTCCAAAACGAAAATACTTAGAAGCAGCAAAAAATTTATCTATATGTTCATTATATTTAGCTCTTGCATTATGCAAGCCATCTAAATCAAAAAAACTTTCTCTAAACTTTAAAGAACTTTCTACAGGGTAATAAAAATGCGTATTAGAATGAAATCCTAATTCATCAAAATCAGGTTTTTCAACAGCATACTTCAAAATAGGAATATATTTTTGAAGTTTGGGGTATTCTTCCTCAACCAATTTCTTTGCTATTTTACTGTGGGTATATGTATTTAAACCAAAGGTTGTATTGTTATCTACTTTTTGAATTTTCATAAATTTATTTTATATCAAAAAAAGAGTGTATTGAAATAATACACTCTTTTTTAAAGAAATATTAATGTTTATTTTTTGAAAACAATCTCATCATTTTCAACATCAATAATAACTTTATCTCCTCGCATAAATTTTTGAGCAAGAATTTGTTTTGACAAAGGATTCTCTATTAACTGTCTAATTACTCTTTTCAAAGGTCTTGCACCATACACAGGATTAAATCCTCGAGTTGCAAGAAATTCTTTTGCATCTGGAGTAATTTCAAATTCGATTTCTTGATCCTTTAACAATCTTCTTAAATAATCCATTTGAATATCTACAATTTTGGTTAAATCTTGCATATTCAAAGCTCTAAAGAAAATAGTCTCATCAATTCTATTCAAAAATTCTGGTTTGAATCTAGTTCTTAAAACATCCAAAACTTTTTCTTTTGTTTCTTCAAAATTACTACCAGAACCTAAAGAATTTAATGTATCTTCAAGAATTATGTCACTTCCAATATTTGATGTCATAATTATCAAAGTATTTTTAAAATCAACAGTTCTGCCTTTTGAATCTGTCAATCGACCATCATCGAAAATTTGAAGCATTATATTGAATACATCCGGGTGAGCTTTTTCAATTTCATCAAAAAGCACTACAGAATATGGTTTACGTCTAACAGCTTCAGTCAATTGACCGCCTTCATCGTAACCAACATATCCAGGAGGAGCTCCAACTAATCTTGATACATTATGTTTTTCCATATATTCAGACATGTCAATACGAATTAGCGCATCTTCATCATTAAACATAAATTCAGCCAAAGATTTTGCAAGTTCAGTCTTCCCAACCCCAGTAGGCCCTAGGAATAAGAAAGTTCCAATTGGACGTTTAGGATCTTTTAAGCCTGAACGAGCACGACGTATAGCATCAGATACTGTATCTACAGCTTCTTCTTGACCGACTAAACGTTTATGCAAAATGTCTTCCATATTCAAAAGTTTTTGCTTTTCACTTTCAACAAGCTTATTTACAGGAATACCTGTCCATTTGCTTACTACATTTGCAATATCTTCATCATCAATTTCTTCTTTTAACAATTTATTATCTGTTTTTTCTTTATTTTGAACAGCTTTTAATTGTTTTTCAAGTTCAAGTAGTTTGCCATATTTAAGTTCTGCAGCTGTTTGCAAATCAGTATTACGTTCAGCTTCTTCTATTTTATTTTTAACTTTTTCTATTTCTTCTTTAATACCTGCTTCTCCAGTAATAGATGCTTTTTCTTGCTCCCATTGAGCTTTAAGTTTTGAAATTTTAGCTTCTAAATCATTAATTTGTTTTGTCAAATCCGCAACTTTATTTTTTGCATCATCATCGTCTTCTTTTTTAAGAGCTTCTCTTTCAATTTCTAATTGAATTTTTTGACGCAACATTTTATCAATTTCTTCAGGCATTGAATCAATTTCAATACGCAAAGAAGAAGCCGCTTCATCAATTAAATCAATAGCTTTATCTGGTAAAAATCTGTCAGTAATATATCTGTCAGATAATTTTGCAGCTGCAATCAATGCACTGTCCAAGATACGAATTCCATGGTGGACTTCATATTTTTCTTTCAAGCCTCTTAATATGCTTATTGTATCTTCTACAGATGGCT
>CALVEU010000041.1 GCA_944326635.1 Candidatus Gastranaerophilales bacterium
TTTGCTTTTATAGCATCTATTTTTTCAGATTTAAAAGCTTTTGTTGCCATGTTTAGCTCCTTTGTTTTACAAATTAAATTTATCGACCTTCTAAAATACAAAAGATTTTGCATCTTTTATATATGACCGCAAAATCTCATAGGTTAACAAATCTATTTTCTATATTTCGACTGTATGACCTCGGCTAGCTGGAATATTAAGGGGAACAAGTTTTATAAACTTACGGGTAATTTACCCTCCCCGCTAACTGTCTGCGGTTGTAAATTTATACTACTTGAAACAGTAAAAAAAATCAATAGCCTTGTTAATTTTTCTTAACTAAAGTCCACACGTCACATTCTCCATCCAAATTGTATGTTCCTCTTAAAAATGGAGTATACATTGGCTCTGGGTATAATTCATAACGCATACAGAAATTACCTAAACAAACTGCTTCATTTTGAATTCTTAAAGTTAATAACTTTTCTAACAATGGGTATACATCATCTTTAAAGTTTGTCTGATTATCAAATACATCTACTGAGATATAGCTGATTAAAAGCCATTTTTTCTTTTTCATATTGGTTCTAATTCGATTAACTGAAAGATCTATAAAATGCAATAGATTATCGATTTTATCAAAATCATTTAACAAAATCAGCATTTTATCACCTGTCTTTGCAAATTTACAGCCTGTAATATTTTTAATTGAGGCATAAAAAGTCTTAAAAGCCTCTTCTTCTTTTTCTTTTACACCAGCTTCAGCATCACCGCCCCAGCAAGAATCTATCATCATATTTTTAGCAGCAAATTGGATTAAAACTGCAACATTATTACATTTTTTTATATTTCTTTCAACTTCTTTTTGTAATGATTTATTAAATCTAGCTTCAATCCTCTGCTCACAACCTTTTATTCCATCATTAAGAATATCCATACCTCGGTGGAAATAGTATTTTGACTTTGTAATAACAAAAACAAACACAACAGCTAATAAGTCAAATAGAAGTAATGAAGCATCTACATAAACACCACCAATCTCAACTTCTTGACGATAAAATGTTTTTACTAAATTAGAAGCAAAATCTGCTATTGGACTTACAAAATCAAATGCTGTGACATTTATTAAATTCAAAAACCAATATGTAGCAGTCAAAAATACTAATACCATTAATGTTATTTGTAAAATAAATAATATATTCAATATAAACTGCAATATCTTTGATAAAAATTTATAAATTATAAGCATAAAAACCTCACGCTAAAGAAATATTATCAATTAACCTTACATCACCTATTTTTAATGCTATAAACACAATAGTATTATCATCTGCAACATCTTTTTCTTCCAAATCATCAGCATCTCTAAATTCCAAATATTCTAAAGAATGACTCGAATTCAAGTAAGAATATGCAGTTTCTGTTAATGCTTTAACATCAGTTATACCTTTATTATAACAAGATTTTATATTGAATAAAATTTTACTCAAAGCTAACGCATTTACTTTATCTTCTTCTGACAAGTATTTATTGCGAGAAGATAATGCTAATCCACTTTCTTCTCTAACTATTGGACAAGGAATAATTTCAATAGGGATATTTAAATCTTTAACCATTTTTTTCAAAATTATTAATTGTTGTCTATCCTTTTCTCCAAAGAAGGCAAAATCAGGCTGAACAATATTAAACAATTTATTTACGACAGTACATACACCATCAAAATGACCAACTCGTGATTTCCCACATAATTTGTTAACATAGAAAAATGGAGGAATAACATAAGTTAAAAAATCATTTGACATGATATGTCCTTCCCCATACATTTCCTTAGGAGACGGGGCAAACACGATATCAACACCAGCATCTGCACATAACTTTTCGTCAGCATCTAATGTTCTTGGATATTTATCCAAATCTTCCCCTGGACAAAACTGAATAGGATTTACAAACACAGAAACTACCGTTTTATCACACTTTGATACACTTTTTTTAATTAAACTTAAATGACCGTTATGCAAAGCACCCATTGTTGGCACTAAACCAACTGTCAAACCTTCTTTTTTCCACTGTTTTACTTGTTCTCTAACTTCAGCTATTGTATGAACTAACATAATATCACTCTCTTTTCTATCTTTTTCGAAAAAATTATAGCACAAAAAATTACTTAAAAAATTTCATCTTCTGAGGGAAAATTCCCACTTTTAACATCTTCATCAAACTTTTTAGCACAATCCAAGATTAATGATTTCATATCACCATATTTTCTTGCAAATTTAGGTTTAAAATCTGAAAATTTACCGAACACATCATCAGATACAAGAACTTGCGCATCACAATATTTCCCTGCTCCGCATGATATAGTCGGAACTGATAAATTTTCTGTAATATATTTAGCACTTTCTTGCGGAACCATTTCTAACACAATTGAAAATACTCCAGCTTTCTCCAATTCTTTAGCCTGTTTTAAAATTTCATCAGCAGCTTCTTGAGTTTTTCCTTGAATTTTATATCCACCTAAAGTATTTAAAAATTGAGGAGTAAATCCCAAATGCCCCATAACTGGAATTCCTGTTTCAACAAGTCTTTTTATTACACTTAAAATATAATCGCTATAACCTTCAATTTTAACAGCATTTGCTCCTTGTATTATCATTTTTCCGCAATTTGAAACTGCTTCAGAAATATTACAATGATAACTTAAAAAAGGCATATCGGTCACAACCATTGCGTGACTAACACCTCTCGCAACAGCTCCAGTAAATAGAGCCATTTCATCAACTCCAATAGAGTGAGTTGTTTCATATCCTAAGGCAACCATTGCAAGACTATCTCCAATTAATACAATATCAACACCAGCCTCATCTAAATATTTTGCAGTTGAATAATCATAGGCAGTTAAAACTGAAAATTTTTCATTATTATCTTTATATTTTTGAATTGTATTAACAGTAATTTTTTTAACCATTACACATTACAGCCTTGTTTTTCTGATGTTTTATTTGTTGAAGAAAAGAAACCTTTTTCATTTTTATGTTCTTTTCTAAACCAATAATAAATTGCTCTTGCTACACGGTTTGAACTATGTCTTACAAGACCTTCCTTGCTATCTTCAATAAGTTTCCTTGTAACCAATTTTACACCAAGCTTCTTCAAATTTTCAAAATCTAATTTTACAGGATAAGAACCTGCCATTTCGTATTTTTTAGCTAAATTTGATGGCATAAAATCATTAACTAATACAGCATCAATAACTTTTTTACTACCAGCATGCTTCATAATTGCATTAACATGATCACACACACTGTATCCATCTGTTTCACCTGGTTGTGTCATAATATTACATACATATATTTTTTTTGCATTTGATTTTGCAATCTCATGAGAAATTTCTTGGATTAATAAATTTGGAATAACACTTGTATACAAACTTCCAGGCCCCAAAATAATTAATTCAGCTTCTCTTATTGCTGAAATTACATCAGTCAATGCGTGGCAATTTTGAGGATCAGTAAATAATCTTTTTATTTTACCATGAGCTTCAGGAATATTTGATTCCCCGTGAATAATTCTGCCATCTTCCATTTCCGCAACAAGTTTCATATCATCTAAAGTAGATGGTAAAACTCTGCCTCGAATTGATAAAACATTTGAAGATTCTTTTACCGCTCTCACCATATCTCCAGTAATAGAACATAAAGCTGTTAAAAATAAGTTTCCAAAACTGTGACCTTCTAGGCCTTCTCCATTTCTAAATCTGTATTGGAATAATTTTGTAACCAAATCTTCATCATCAGCTAAAGCTGCAATACAGTTTCTTATATCTCCAGGAGGTAAAACTCCCATTTCTTCTCTTAACCTTCCAGAACTACCGCCGTCATCACCTACAGTTACAACAGCTGTTACATTATTAGTGATATTTTTTATACCTCTTAATAACATTGAAAGACCTGTACCACCACCAACTGCAACAATCTTAGGTCCTCTGTTTAATTTTCTTCTTCTGTATAAATTTTCTAGTAAAGATTGCTTATCAGCGCCATCAAGCATTGAAAGATTTGTTTTTTGCCAACCTTTGAAAAACATACCTGCACCAAACATTACAATTGCAAATGCAATCCATTCAGTAGATACATTCATCGCTATTTTTCGAATGAATTCCATTGTGTAAAAAACAGGTTTGATATCAAATAAAATCAACACACCCAAAGTCATTAAAACTGCACCTAGGAAAATTAGTGCAAACCATCTTTTTACTTGCAATCCCGGCATCAACCATTTTACATCTTCCGGCATTTTTACATTTTTTCTAAAATCTTTCATCACCTTATGAATTATCCTTCTTAATTATTCTACCCAACCTGACATACAAGCGTTTTTATAATTTACTGGAACAGGTTTTATTATTTCATGAGCTTGTCTTATGAGCTCTAAAGAATTCGACAATCTGTTTGTAAAGTGAATAGTATCAGCTGTTACAACTGTTTTACCACCTTCTACATTTGAAACTTGAGATGTTGAAAGCAATTGTTTCAAACGAGAAATTCCCATTTCAGTATTTTCACTATCTCTGGCAACTGTGTTCACAGTACCATCAACATTATACATCTTTTCTAGACAAATTTCTTGTGCAACAGGAATATTAATAAATTCTCCTGTTTTTTCAGTAATTTCTCCTGATGCTCCATAATATACAAGCCATTTTGAACATTTTTGAATAGCTTTTGCTACAGAACATGCAAAAGAAAAATCAGTAGCACATTTTTTATACATAGCTCCATGAGGTCTTACATGTTCAATTTCCAGATGCATAGTTTTTGCAAAAGACATTAAAGCTCCTACCTGATAAATAACAATAGCTTCAATCTCATCTTCTGCTAAATCCATATCACGATATCCAAAACCTTGAATATCATCAAATCCAATATGAGCACCTACTACTACATTTTTTTCTTTTGCTCTCAATAAAGCATTTTTTATAGTCAATGGATCTCCTGCATGGAAACCACAAGAAATATTTACAGAACTTGCATAATCTAATAAATCAAATTCTGAATTATTTTTATAAATTCCAAAACTTTGAGCTAAATCTATATTAAAATCGATATTTTTTATTGATTTTTTTTCTAAACTATCCTGCATAATTATCTTTCTTATTAAAATAATACTTTGATGAGATAATTATACTCTATAAATAATTAATTACCATAATCTTTACATAATATTAATCAGAAAAAATTAAGCTCGATATACATCTGAAATTTGCAAAAACATGTACTGTTTGGAAAAATATGCAAGACGTGCAATATCAGATTTAGAGAAGTTTTTCACATTAAAGCAAAAATCAAACTTCTTGCTTCCAATCACATAATTTTTATTAAAGAATAAATATAAATAGCCATTAGTTAAAACATAATATTCACCCTTAAAATAAAGTTTATTCATCAACTCATCAATATTTACACCTTGCATTTTATTATCAATATAAACTTTATTTTTCAAATCTACAGCATCATCTGTGAAATTTTCATATTTCACATACAAAGAACGCTTACATAATTTGCTATTATCCCATTTCTTTGTAATATAATCAGGTTCTACAGAAGCCCTTCTTTGAGTTCTTACAAATTCCCGCATATCAAAAGTGTTATACCCTAATACTAAGAAAAACGGTATAATCAATTTTTCTCGAATTTCGGCCTCAGTTAAAGTCTCAAATACTGCTAGCTCCTTACAATTTTTTATTAGAGCAATATTTCTTGCAAGCACACGTTTATTTAGCTTATATATTACCCTTTTACAAAAAAGATAAACTATAAATGAAAACAACAATACTAATAAAAATAATAAAAGAGCCATGAAAACCATATATATATTTTAACACTTTTTTCTCTTCTCTGCAACTTATACAGCTATTATTTATGAATATTTATTAAAAAAGCGGTTATTCAAATTAATGAATAACCGCTTTTTAGAGATTTATCAATCAACTATTTTGCTTGTAATTTATTTACAGCTTTAGTTAATCTTGATTTTTTTCTAGCTGCAGTATTTTTATGTAAAACACCTTTTGAAACAGCTTTATCACATAATTGATAAGCTTTTGAAATAGCTGCATTTAAAGCTTCTTTATCTTCAGCCTTAGCAAGTTCTAAAACTTTTTTTAAAGCTGTTTTAATTGAAGTTTTAAAAGCAACATTTCTTTGTCTGTTTCTTTCAGCTATAAGTACTCTTTTTTTAGCAGATTTAATATTTGCCATTTTTATTTTGCCTTTCTTTTACTCTTACGTCCGATTAATGACTTCGGACACATTTGAGGATGTGAGCAAATTCATATTAATTAAAAAAAATAAAAAATGCAATACATATGTAAATAAATGTATAATCAAATAAAAATATACAAAAATTTTATATAAAATTGATAGATTAAAGCTATAACTTGAATACAAATTTTACTGTTAAAAAATGTAACGATTATACATTAGAATTAGTTCTTAAGGATTATATTTTTTAGCCATTTGTGGTATAAATAATATATAAGTAGGAATTATATTTATATAATAGTAATTCGTTTAAATGAGATATGGAGGCAAAAATGTCAGTAGGACAATTCGTATTTATGTTACACAGCCACCTTCCCTATTATAGAAAAGCCGGCATGTGGCCTTTCGGGGAAGAAAACTTATATGAATGTATGGCAGAAACATACGTTCCATTGTTAAATGCAATCTCCGAACTATATGATGAAGGTATTAAGGCAAAGTTAACAGTAGGTATTACCCCAATTCTTGCAGAACAACTTAACGATGAACATTTAAAACATGGATTCGTTAAATATTTAGATTCAAGAATTGCGCAAGTTTCAAAAGATTTGGACAGATATCCTGATCCGAAAGTTGCACACTCTCAACACTTAAAATACCTTGCTAAATACTACTTTGACTGGTTTTCAAACATCAAAGATGCATTTGTAAATAAATACGGAATGGATTTAATTGCACAATTCAAAAAATTCCAAGATTTAGGCTGTATCGAAATTACAACATCAGGAGCAACTCATGGTTTTTCACCATTGCTAGCAACTGACAGTAACTTGAATGCACAATTCAAAATAGGATCAGATACAACAAAAAGATTATTTGGTAAAAAAGCATGCGGATGCTGGCTTCCAGAATGTGCATACAGACAAGGTTATGAATATGTAGGCAAAGATGGCAAAAAACATTGGCGCCCTGCAATTGAAGTAACATTGCAAAACAATGACATTGAATATTTCTTCACAGAATCTCATGTAATCGAAGGTGGAAACTCTATCGGTAACAGACGTGTAATTGGTGTTTATGGAAATATTGAATATATTCCACTTCCAGAACGTCCAGCTACAGGATATGATACATATTCTGCATACTGGTTACCAGATGCTCAAGTCGCAGTAATGGGAAGAAATGATAGAGCAGGTTATCAAGTATGGTCAGCTGCTGATGGTTACCCTGGAGATGGAGTATTCAGAGAATTCCATAAAAAAGATGACAAATCAGGAATGCATTACTGGAGAATTACATCATCTACAACAGATTTAGGTGACAAAATGCTTTATGATCCAGTATTAGCATTAAATAAAATCAATGAAAACTCAGACCACTACACAACTTTAATTTACCATATGTTAAATGACTATAAAAAAGCACACGGTAAAGAAGGTCTTGTAATGGTATCATTCGATACTGAATTATTCGGACACTGGTGGTTTGAAGGTGTTGAATTTATTAAACAAGTAATTAAAAAATTCTCAACATACTTACCAGAAGTAGAAAGAATGACAGCTGGAGAATATGTACATTCACATCCTCCAAAAGAAGCAATCCAAATCCCTGAAAGTTCTTGGGGACAAGGCGGACACTTCTATGTATGGAATAACCATTTAACAGAATGGATGTGGCCAATTATTCATGCTTGTGAAAAAAGAATTTGTGCAATTGCTGATAAATATTCAGAAATTCCAGAAGATAAATTATTGCATAGAGCTCTAAATCAATTAGCAAGAGAAAATCTATTACTTCAAAGTTCTGACTGGCCATTCTTGATTACAACATGGCAAGCAAAAGATTATGCAACAGACAGATTCAGAGAACACGTTGATAGATTTGAAAAAATTGCAGATATGATTGAAAGCGGAAACATTGATGAAAATGCACTAAAAGAAATTGAAAGCATTGATAACTGTTTCCCAACAATAGATTACAGAGTATATCAATCAATTGAAGAAGGTGTAATCCCTCAACAATCTGCAAAACTTGCACCATTGTATAAATAAAATAAAATAAAAATATACAAATAAAGAAAGTCCGTTTAATAAACGGACTTTCTTTATTTAAACCTCAGTAAATAATTTATGTTTATCAGAACTTTTAAAAACAAGTTCAGGATAATTTTTCTTAAAAAATTTAATATCCTCATCTGATAAATCTAATGAATGTCTTTTCACAAATTGAATATCTTCACCTTTTTTTAATTTAAAAAAGTCATTAAACATATTGGCATATTTTTTTAACATAATATCAGCATAACCACTAGCCCCACACCAAGGATCTATAATCACCAATTTTTGTAAAGATGGATAATAATTCTGTTTATCAAAATTCACAAGTAAAACTGTGTGATTAAGATTTTTCTTACCATCATTTGTCACCAGATTAATCCGATCACAATTCTTTACACCGTTAACTTTCAAAATAAGTTCAGCAATTGTAGATTTTTCATAACAATTTCCAACTTTATTATCTCTGATTTGTTCTAACAAATTTTTCAAAAATTTAATAGGTATTAACTCAGAATTATTATTACATCTTGCACTGTGTATTTTTTCACCAATAGAAGAAATAAAATTAATATTATTATCATTATTAAGGTGAAAATTATAATTAAGCCAAGTATTTGATAAAGCTGGGAAATTTTTATTAACAGACCTGCACACCCAATCAGCATCTTTCAAAACAGAATTTTTTGCATTGAAAGATGGTTGTTTTTCACTACGGGGTAAATAACTATTATTCCTCAACTTCATATTTTTCAATATAACATAAAAAAAGACTTGCAAAAAAAAATTCAGCATATTATAATAAAACTTGTCGAAAGACATTGAAAACAAAATATGGGAGCGTAGCTCAGTTTGGTTAGAGCGCATGCCTGTCACGCATGAGGTCGCGAGTTCGAGCCTCGTCGTTCCCGCCATTTTGATGAAATAAACTCCACTTTATGTGGAGTTTTTATGTTTTATTCTTAAATTATTTTTTTCGTAAAGTATTATAGGAAAGTATGAAAATACCACTAGTTTTTATATTTATCATAGCTATTCCCATACTAAAATTTTGCTTTGATTACTACCAATATAAAAAAAGTAATTATAGAAGACAAACTAACAATTCCTTTATATCTGTATGTTTCGATAAAGGTCTTAATGGAGAATACCATTTATATCGTTATTTAAGTTATTTTGAATCTATTGGCTGCAGGTTCTTATTTAATTTATATGTTCCTATAAACAACGAAAAAACATCAGAAATAGATATCATTTTATTCCACCCAAAAGGTTTATTTGTCATAGAAAGTAAGAATTATAGCGGTTGGATATTTGGTAATGAAAACAACAGGCAGTGGACTCAAACATTGCCAATAGATTATGGAAAAAGTAATAAAGCAAAATTTTATAACCCAATAATGCAGAATGCAACACATATAAGAGCAATTAGAAAACATATTGATGCGACAATACCAATTTATTCAGTTATTGCATTCTCAGATGAAAGTACTCTTAAAAATGTTACAGTTAAAAGTGATATTATTGTAACCTATTATAGTAAACTTCAAAAAGAAATTAAATATAAGTTATCTACAATTAACAACTACTCAATGACACCTGAATTATTTAATGAAACATATAACAAATTATCTCAATATGCCAATGTCGATGGAATAACAAAGTATAAGCATATTCATAACAATTAATTATAAGGATATCTACTACTATAAGCTAGATATTTTAAAGCCCATTGATTCAACATATAAAATAGTTTTGTACTATCTTTATTCATTAACTGCAATTTTAATGCTATTATAAATGGGGCGATATAAAACGCATTCTTTACGCAATCGTAAGAGGGTTTCAAACCCTCTTTTTTAATGCAAAATTTTTATGTGTAATCTGTGGGTAATTCTTTATATAAAACTTTTGTCTAATCTTTGAAACTTAAAAACAAATATATGAAACTAACTACCATAGAGCTACACTTTGAGCATTATAAAATTCAACACTTAAAGACTTATCATGTATTCTCTCATAAAACAATTCATAAGCTCTCTCTATTATGTCCGTTTCATTTTTTAAAGGATCAAAAATACTAATATAAACAGCTTTTATGTTTTGATTAGCATTTATTGCATCAAATATATACTGATCATTTTCATCAAGAGAATGTCCGTATATAAATACAACTCCGTCAATTTGATTCCATTTTTCATAACAATATTTTAAATAATCACAATTATTAATTCTATATAGTTTGTCTGAGCTGTTACCTTCTATAACCACAATAGGAAATACACCTTTATTAAGCCAATATTTAGTCTTATCAGTTATAGACAAATTATTAACACTATCATTTTTTAATTTATATATATTTTGCTCATCACAGAATAAATGTAATCCACCATGTAGATAAAAAATATTTTGTATCGATTTATCTTTACACCATATACAATCATCTCCATTGTGATTTCCAATAAATCCATCAATTGGATAAAATCTATCCGTTCTTACAATTGAATAATATTCGGGCTCATTTGGATTGTATGAGTTCAGCACATCATTAATCACCCAATATAACAATAAATCATAATTTAATGTAAATATATTATTGAAATTTGATAAAAATAGAAAAGTATTATGTTTTTCTCTTTTGTTTGGCTTAACTCTTGATTGAATATCAGTTATTATATTAACCAAATCCCACTTTAATTCATCACTCCAATTCGCAAACATACTTGCAATACCATATTCATCATAGGCCTGTTGGTATACATCTCTTTTGAAATTTAAATCATCAATCACTTTTTCAAAATCAGAAGTACCTCGAAACAAGTTTGAACCACAAAAAGAAGATTCTTTAAGAATTGAGTCATAACAAAAAACATCACTATAAGCTACACTAAAACCATTGCCAAGTAATAAATTCTTACTGCAATCTCGACATTCATCTAATAAATCATAAAAATTACGTAATCCAGCCATATAATCTCCAATTTAATCAAACCAGTGCATATTTTTCTACCTATAGAATTTCATACCATTTACTAAAAAGTCAATTTTTTAAAAAGAAATTTTATTATTATTTAACATAGCAGTTTTTAATTTATCTAAAAGAAATTTTAATGTTTTTAATTCTTCTTCTGCAAACATTTTTTTTATATTTTGATTTATTTCTTTGAATTTCTCATCTGTATAAAAATATATCTCTTTACCTTGTTCTGTTATAACAGTATGCTTAATTATAATATTATTCCTTGTAGTAAGCTCCCTTTCAATATAATTTTTTTTCTCCAACTCATTTAATATTTTACCAACATGAGCTTTTCCTTTGTATACAAGTTTTCCAATATCACTTTGAGAAAGATTTGGGTCATCCATTATATGTGATAAGATCTTAAACTCATCTAAATCTAATATCGGTTTATCTGTATCTTGATACATTTTATAACAATTTCTAGCCATTAACTCTGCAACCCTTGCTGTCTGATCAAGTTTATAAAAAACATTATCAACATAAGGAATTTTAAAATTCTCACCTTTATCCATTTAATTCACCTCTTTAATCCTATTATAATAACATCTTAATTTATTTTTTTCAAAATTTTATGAAAACTTTATAAATATACTATATTAACAGGATTACATATAATTACTACAAATTATAATTATTATGGTGAAATAAATAAGAGGTAATATCACAATGTTAAAATGGATTATTCTTTTAATTCTTATTGTTGGAGGAATTTGGGTATACTTTAATGTAGATTTCGCTCAAATTAGTAACAATGCTGAAAACGCTGTAAGAAACGAAAAAACTATAAAAAAATTCTTTGAAGCTGATGTGCAAAATAAAGAAGAAACTCAACAAACAATTAAAGAACATTTTTAATAAAAAAGACCGTTATTAAACGGTCTTTTTTATTATTCCATCCTATCCTAAAATTTAATTTCCTGTTCTTCCTATTGATTTTCCAACTTAAGCTATAAAATTAGTACCAAAACGACTTGCCCCATGGAAAAAAGATTGCTTCATCATATCAACAAGTGTTTTTTTAATTACATGTTTTTTATTTAAATCTATTGAATTAACTGCTTCAGAAGTTTCCTTATATGTATCAGTTACAGTATTAGAAAATAATAGCATAGTTGCCATAGCTTTTTAAAACCTCTCTTTTTCTTTATTTTGCTCTCGTACTTATATAAAAAAATTCCCTAAAAAAATATTGACTTTTTATATTCATTTTATATAACTTTTGTTACATAACTTAATATTCACTAAAGATTCTAAGAAATTATTCCGTTAACTTTACTGACTTAGAAAGGAGAAAATTAATGGCTGATTCTATGAATGTAACAGGTTCAACAACAGGTATTGATATATCAAGATGGAAAAAATTAACAGCACAAGAAATTATAAAAGAAGAAAGCAGGGGAGAAGAAATTCCTGCAGAGATTGTTAGTTGGGCTCAACAAATGGCAGCTTTTTCTAAAATTCCAGATGATGTAACATATGAACAAGTAGACGGAGATGTTGGAATCGACGCATTATCAAAACTTGGACTTGATGAAGAAGCTCAAGCTCAATTAAATCCTGAAGCAGAAAACGCACAAGCTCCAACTCAAACAGAAGAACCTGGGGCCATCAGAGATGTTGACAGACCAGAAGAACTTGGGCAAGAAACGACTCAGGATCAAAACATATTTATGAATCCAATCCCAGGATTTGCTGCAGAAACAGGCCCTAGTGTAACTGACGAACAAAAAGTTCAAGAAGAAAATCAACAGCTTACACTTGCTGACCCAACTCTTACTACTGATCCTGAAGAAATAAGAAAACGTAAAGCAAGACGTGGACTAGAGTAAAGATTGGATAGCTGATTTTATATCACTAGATTTATAAATATAATTACCAGCGACCAAAGAATTTGCACCATATGACGTGCAAATTCTTGCTGTTTCAGCATTTATTCCACCATCAACTTGAATAATTAAATTTTCAGGCGCATTCTTTTTAATTACAGGGATTTTATCTGCACAATCATTCATAAACTTTTGCCCGCCAAAACCTGGTTCAACTGTCATTACAAGAAGCAAATCTAAATCCTTTAAATAAGGCAGTACAACGTCAGCAGATGTTTTTGGTTTAATAGACATACCAGCTTTTACACCAAAAGACTTTATCAATTTAATTATTCCACTTACATTATTTACAGCTTCATAATGAAATGTTAAAATATCTGCTCCTGCTTTTGCAAATGCTTCAATATATTTTTCAGGGTTTTCGATCATTAAATGGACATCTAATTTTAACGAGGTAATTTTCCTTATAGATGCAATCACAGGAACTCCAATTGTAATATTCGGAACAAAGTGACCATCCATAACATCAACATGAACCCAATCAGCACCAGCATTTTCGACAAGTTTAATATCTCGTTCTAAATTCGCAAAATCTGCAGATAAAATTGATGGTGATACAAATATTTTTGACATTATATTGCTCCTAATATTTTACAAGCCTCATAAGCAGAATGTTGTTCAGCCTCTTTTTTAGTTTTACCTATACCTTTTGCAATAACTTTACCTTGATAAGACACCTCTACTTCAAAAGTTTTATTGTGATCAGGTCCTGTTTGACTTACTAAGTTATAAACTGGCGTCTGCTTATCAATTGATTGTGTATATTCTTGCAAAATAGCTTTTGCATTGTATTTTTCAAAGTTT
The DNA here is from genome assembly GCA_944326635.1 of Candidatus Gastranaerophilales bacterium. Lineage (GTDB taxonomy): Bacteria > Cyanobacteriota > Vampirovibrionia > Gastranaerophilales > Gastranaerophilaceae > Stercorousia. The sequence goes on from CALVEU010000041.1 coordinate 14,006, forward strand.
GCATCAACTTCTTCAATATAAGGCATTAATATTTTTTTCAAAAATGGGACTAAATTTTTTAATTTATTATCTAGATAATAAGCTCCTAAAACAGCTTCAAAAGCACAAGCACAAACAGACTCCAAATTTGCAAGACCTTGTTTTGCCTCATGCTTTGCCATAATAATTAATTCACATAAGCCGATATCATGAGCAATTTTTGATAATGTACTATCCGATACAACAATTGAACGTATTTTGGATAAATTACCTTCTGTATAATCTGGATAACGCTCATATAGAATTTGAGAAG
>CALVEU010000042.1 GCA_944326635.1 Candidatus Gastranaerophilales bacterium
TTATGCACTGCTTTTCAGGAAGTGTTGAATTTGCAAAAGAATGTGTGAAGGAAGGTTGGTACATTGCACTAGGTGGAGTTGTAACTTTTAAAAACGCTATAAAAATGAAAGAAGTGGCAAAAAACATACCAATAGAAAACTTATTATTAGAAACAGACGCCCCATATCTTACACCAGTACCATATAGGGGAAAAACAAATCAACCGGCATATGTAAAATATGTTGCAGAAGAAATTGCAAAACTTAGAAATACATCATTTGAAGAAATAGACAAAATAACAACTCAAAATGCAGAAAGAGTATTTAATATATGAAAGAAAGACTTGATAAATATCTTACCGATTTAGGATACTTTGAGACAAAAAGCAAAGCTGCTGCTGCAATACTTGCAGGTCATGTAAAAATTAATGACGAATACATAACAAAAGCTGGTTTTCAAATAAACCCGTCAAAAGAATATGATATTCAAGTAAAATCGATGCCATACGTTTCCAGAGGAGGGTTTAAACTAAAAAAAGCACTTGATACATTTCCTGTAAAAATCGAAAACAGAATTTGCTTAGATGCAGGAGCTTCAACAGGTGGTTTTACCGATTGTCTTTTACAAAATGGTGCTAAATTTGTCTATGCAGCAGACGTAGGATATGGGCAGCTTGATTGGAAAATTCGATCAGATAACAGAGTTAAGACAATTGAAAGAACAAATTTAAAAATATGTTCTTTTAGTGAAATATATGAAGAAAATGAACCTGTTGCAGATCTTTTGGTAAGTGACTTATCTTTCATATCTTTGACAAAAGTTTTAGAAAACCTAAAAAAATTACTTAATCCTGAATTTCACGAAATGGTATGTCTTATCAAACCTCAATTTGAAGCAGGAAAAGAAAAAGTTGAAAAAGGTGGAGTTGTTAGAGATAAAAAAGTTCATATTGAAGTAATAGAAAATGTAATAAATTTTGCAAAAAATCTAGACTATAAAATCAATGGCTTAACTTTTTCTTCAATAAAAGGGCCTTCTGGAAATATTGAATATTTAATTTGGCTTTCAACTAAAAGCGAAGAAGAAACTGCTTTTGATATTAAATCAATAGTCGAAAATGCCTTTCAAACTCTTAATTAATTATACTTTAGGCAAAGTTGCTACAGGAGTTGCTCCATATAAATCAATATATTTGAAGAAATTCAAAACAACTCCGGGCGGGAAAAAGTAATTATTATTAGTAGGAGTAATTTTCAACATTGAATGAGTTGAATCAACCTCTACAATACTTGCAAGATATTGTTTATTTACGGCAGTAAATAAAATATATCCTGTCTTAGATTGTATTTCGTCTATTTCAAATCTGTTAGCATTTGCACTTGCAATAGCCATATAAAATAATTTATCTGCTGGCAGAATATAAGTTCTGGTACAATTATTAAAATTAACATTTTGAGGTGTAATAAGTGTACTCAAAGGCATTCCTTCTTCAGCCTTTACAGGAAAAGAAGAAAAAATAAAGACAAAACTTATAACTAACAATATATATTTTATAACTCTTTCCATGATTCACCTACATTTACATCTACAATCAAAGGTACTGATAAAGGTTGTTGAAGCTCCATAGCTTCTTTTACAAGATTAGTGACAACATCAAGTTCTGATTTCACAACCTCTACCACAAGCTCATCGTGAACTTGCATAATCATTTTTGATTTAAGATTATTTTCTTTTAACTTTTTTGAAAAATCAATCATTGCAATTTTCATTAAATCCGCAGCAGTACCTTGTATTGGCTGATTAATTGCTGCTCGTTTTGCAAACTCTCTAATCATACCGTTAGAACTTGACAATTCTGTTGCAAGATAACGCTTTCTTCCAAAAATAGTTTCAACAAAACCTTTTTCTTCAGCTTCAAACACAGTACCTTCCATATAAGCTTTAACTTTAGGATAGGTCGCAAAATATTTTTCAATAAAAGTTTCCGCATCAGCATTAGAAATACCTAAAGATTTTGCAAGCCCATATTTACTTTGTCCATATATAATCCCAAAATTAACAGCTTTTGACTTATAACGCATTTCTTTAGTCACAGCTTCCACTGGGACATCAAAAACTTTTGAAGCAGTCAGAGTATGTACATCAACACCACTATTAAATGCTTCTAAAAGATGTTTATCTTGGGTAATATGGGCTAATAATCGCAATTCTATTTGAGAATAATCAGCTGATAATATCAAACCATTCTCTTTATCAGCAGATACAAAAGCATTTCTAATTTTATTACCTTCTTCTGTTCGAATAGGAATATTTTGCAGATTAGGATTAGAAGAAGATAATCGACCTGTAGCAGTAACTGTTTGATTATAAGTTGTGTGAATTCTATTATCTTTTCTATCAATCAAAGCAGGTAACGCCTCTGTATAAGTTGATTTTAACTTTGCAAACTTGCGATAATCCAAAATTAACTGTGCAATTTCATATTCTTCAGCCAATTCTTCTAACACAGCTGCATTTGTCGAATAATTGGTCTTACCACGCTTTTTCTTCGCTTTAAGCCCTAATTTTTCAAACAAAACTTCACCAACTTGTCTAGGAGAATTTATATTAAAAACATCTCCTGCAAGTTCAAAAATTCTCTCTTCAATTTTTGACAACTTATTATTCATAGAAATAGTAAGCTTGTGCAGATAATTTTCATCTACAGAAACACCATTATACTCCATATCAGCCAATACAAAAGTCAAAGGGACTTCTATATCATATGTCAATTCCAACTCTTTTTTATCAAGATTATTTATCCAATATTTAGTCAATTCTAAAATTGTAAAAGACTCATCTGAAGAATAATTCAATATACTCTCTACCTGAGCATCAGAAAAAGAAATTTGTTTTTTCTTATTCTTCTCAAAAGGCGCAAAAGGAGTAATAGCATGATTTAAATGTTCCATTGATTGAACATCTAATTCATGATTTCTTTGAGGATCTTTTACATAACTTGCAAGGGCAATATCAAAAATAATAGATTTTGATAAAATCCCTAAATTTCTTAAAATATTATATGCATTTTTAGCATTGTAAGTTGTCTTATAAATTGTTTCATTTTCAAATAATAACTTCAAATCATTAATCACATCTTCTAATCGCAATTGATTTGAAACGTTTGAATGGTTTATCGGAATATAAAAAGTCCTTGTAATAAAACCAGAATCTTTAAAAGTAATATGTTGATCAACTTTAATATCTTTATTATAAGCAAAAGCAAATCCTATTACTTTTGAATCAACAGCATTTTTTACATCAGCATAAATATTAAAAGCAATTAAAGACTGACTACTTAACTCTTTTAACATATCAGAAAAATCATTAGAATCGGTTATTAATTTTTTATTAAATTCAAATTTAAATTCTTTATTAATTTCCTCATTAACAGCTTCTGCAAAAAATCCTAACTGCATTGAATTCGAAGAATCAGAATCAAGCACAACAGGAACAGTTCTTTCAATTTTATCAAAAGAATACAAAATTTCATTTATGTTTTTGATAAATGTATAAAACTGCATTTTCTTCAAAAATTCAGTAACCACAGATACATCTGGCAAATTAATTTTCGCACTATCGAAATCAAAATTAACATCAAGATCTCTTACGATAGTTGCAAGATATTGACTCATTTTAGCCTGCTCAATTCCTGAACAAATTTTTTCTCTTACAGCTTTTTCAGGTATATTTTCACAATCAGCTAAAATAGCATCTAAAGTACCATATCTAGCTAAGAGCTTTTGAGCAGTTTTTTCTCCTATACCTTTAACACCAGGAATACAATCCGAAACATCACCACGCAGACCTTTATAGTCAATAACCTGATTTGGATAAACTCCTAATTTCTCAAAAATCTTATCCCAATTATACTCAACAAGCTCACCCTTTGTAGGCAGAATAACTTTTACACAACCATCTTTGTCAACAAGCTGAAAAGCATCTTGATCACCCGTTAAAATCAAAACTTTATGTCCAAGCTCACATGCTTTTTTTGAAATAGTGCCGATTACATCATCTGCTTCAAAACCTTCTTTTGTATAAATAGGAATATTAAAAGCTCTTAATCCTTCATAAATAAGTCCCATTTGAGCCTGCATAGAATCAGGCATCGCAGAACGATTACACTTATAATCTGAATAGGTCTCAGTCCGAAAAGTCTTATGACTTACATCAAAAGCAACTGCTATTGCATCTGGACTTAAGTTTTCATTTTTAAGCAAATCAAAAATTGCCTTAAAAAAACCATAAACAGCCCAAGTAGGAACACCATCAGATGTTCTCATATTAGTTCTCTCTAATGCGTAATATTGTCTAAAAGCTAACGCATGACCATCAATTAAAATAAGTGTTTTGCTATCATTCATATATCTATTTTTTCATAAATACGAGTATTTTACAAATATATTAAGTTTAATGTCAATTCAATAAACTATAATAAAAAAGCGGGATTAAATCCCGCTTTTTATGCTGTTATTTCTTTTTCTTTTGAAGAAGTTGGCAATTTAACAACCTCAGCATTTTTCCTGTTCCTTACCATATCTGCAGTGACAGTGAATTTTGTCATATCCTTTTTAGTTGGAACATCATACATAACATCGAGCATTATCTCTTCTACAATAGATCTTAAAGCTCTTGCACCTGTTTTACGTTTAATAGCTTCCTGAGCAATTAAATCAATAGCTTCAGGTTCAAATTCTAAATCAACGCCATCCATTTCCAACAAACATTTATACTGTTTTAAAACAGCATTTTTAGGTTCTGTCAAAATCATTTTTAATGTTTTTTCATTTAATTCATCTAGAACAGCATAAATTGGAACACGACCGATAAATTCAGGAATTAAACCGAATTTTAGCAAGTCTTCAGGCTGTAATTTTTTCAACATGCGAACAGCTGCTGCTTCTTTTTCTGCTTGCGTCATAGGAGCTTTAGCTCCAAAACCAACAGATGTGCCTTCTCCTGCTCTACGTTCAACGATTTTTTCCAAGCCTACAAAAGCACCGCCAACTATAAATAAGATATTACTTGTATCAATTTCAATAAATTCTTGATGCGGATGCTTTCTACCACCTTGAGGTGGAACGTGAGCAACTGTACCTTCAATCATTTTTAATAATGCTTGTTGTACACCTTCACCTGATACATCACGAGTAATTGATGTATTTTCAGATTTTCTTGAAATTTTATCAATTTCATCTATATAAATAATTCCGCGTTCTGCTTTTGAAGAATCAAATTCAGCATTTTGATAAAGACGTAAAAGAATATTCTCAACATCATCACCTACATAACCTGCTTCTGTCAAAGTAGTAGCATCTGCAACTGCAAAAGGAACATCTAACATTTTTGCTAAAGTTTGAGCCAAAAGTGTTTTACCTGAACCTGTAGGACCAACTAAAAGAATATTTGATTTTTGAATTTCTACATTTTCTTTCAAATCAGCTTCTTTATTATGTTTTAAACGTTTATAGTGGTTATACACAGCTACTGACAAAACCTTTTTCGCATCATCTTGACCAACAATATATTCATCAAGATAAGCCTTAATTTCATGAGGTTTTGGAATAGGTTTTTCTTCTACTGATTTTTCAGAATCTGCACCTTCTTTATCTTTATTTTCAAAAAATTCTTCATCAAGAATTTGATTACACAAATCAACACATTCATCACAAATATATACTTCAGGACCTGCTATCAATTTTTTTACTTGATCCTGAGATTTTCCGCAAAATGAACATTTTAATCTGCTATCATCATGTTTTGGCATTTTATTTTACCCTTTCTGTCTATTTTAAAGACAGACTTAATATTACAAACTTATATTTTTATTATTTCAAAGCGTCACGAGTAACAACTTTATCAATCATACCATATTCAAGAGCTTCTGCTGGAGTCATGATATAATCACGATCAGTATCTTTTTCAATTTTCTTAATTGACTGACCTGTATTAGAAGCTAAAATTTCATTTAATGATTTTTTAATTCTAATAATTTCAGCAGCCTGAATTTCAATATCAGTAGCTTGACCTTGAGCTCCACCTAAAGGTTGGTGTATTAAAACACGAGAATGAGGTAATGCCATTCTCTTACCTTTAGCACCAGAAGATAAAAGAAATGCACCCATAGATGCTGCTTGGCCTAAACAAATAGTAGAAACATCTGCTCTAATATGTTGCATAGTATCATAAATTGCTAAACCTGCAGTTACAGATCCACCAGGACTGTTTATATATAGCATAATATCTTTTTCAGGATTTTCGCTATCTAATAACAATAATTGAGCAACAACCAAATTTGCTACCATATCATCAATAGGAGTTCCTAAGAAAATAATTCTTTCTCTTAATAATCTTGAAAATATATCAAAAGATCTTTCGCCTCTGCTTGATTGTTCAATTACTACCGGTACAAAGCTCATTTTTTTACCCTTTCCGCCGACTTTCGTCTGACTTTATATATCTCTGTTAGAGGCTGTGCCTCCGTTTTTACCCTTTCGTCGACTAACAATCGACTTTTATTATAATAAGAGGTTTGTTGCTCCTCTTCGACTTTTTACTAATTTTAGTATATAACTTTATTCAATATTAATCAAAAATGTGCCGTTGTAAATACGGCACATATATTATTTTTGATTAACTACTTAATTTCTACTTTGTTATTTTCCATCAAGAAATCTCTTACCTTGTCATTCATTGCTTGTTGAGAAATAGAAGCAAGAACTTCAGGATTTTGACCAATTTGTTTAATTAAATCTTGAGGTTTCAAACCATAAGCTGCACCCAATTGAGCGAATTTAGTTTCAATATCTTTTTGTTCTAATTTAAGATTTTCTTCTTTAGCAATTTTGTCAATTACTAGAGAATTTTTAATTCTTACCAAAGCATCATCATTCAAGTTTTTCAACAATTGGTCTTCACCTTGAGATTTTACAAGAGCTTCCCAATTAATACCTTGAGCTGCTAATCTTTGTTTGTATTCTTCTCTTAACGAATTAGCCTCTCTATCAATCATAGATTGAGGAATTTCAACTTTTGCTGAATCAATTACTGTTTTAAATACTTCATTTTCAGAATTTTGTTTATTTGTTCTTTCTCTTTGAGATTCTAAATATTTTTGAATATCAGCTTTTAATTCATCAACTGTTTTAAAAGGTCCAACTTTTTGGGCAAATTCATCATTTAATTCAGGTAATTTCTTTTCTTTAATTTCATTAATTTTAATTTTGAAAGTTGCTGGTTGACCTTTTAATTTTTCATCATGGTAATTTTCTGGGAAAGTTACCTTAATTTCAAACTCATCATTTAGATTTTTACCAACAAGTTGTTCTGCAAAACCAGGAATAAAGTTTGAATGAGCCAAATCAAGCGGATAATTTTTAGCTTCTCCACCTTGAATTTTTTCACCATTAGCATAACCATCAAAATCAATTACAGCGATATCAGAATCTTTTGTAGGTCTATCAATAACAGTTTCTTGAGTACTGTGTTGATTTAAAAGATTATCTATTGATTTTTGCATAGCATCAGCTTCAATCGGAGTATCTTTGACTTCTAAAGTTAAATCTTTGTATTGGCCTAAAGTAACTTCAGGTCTTAATTCTGCTTTAGCTGTAACTGTTAAATCTTCACCTATATTAAAATTGTAATTTGTAATATATGGTTGAGCTATAATATCTAAATTATTATCAACAACAGCTTGATTAATAGCTTTTGGCATTAAACTTTCAATCGCTTCTTGCTTAATTCTTTCAGTTCCAACATGTCTTTCTACTACTGCACGAGGAGCTTTTCCTTTTCTAAAACCATCAATATTTACATATTGAGAAATTTTTTGAACTGCTTTGTTATAAGCTTCAGTAGCATCTTTTGCAGGAATTGTAATATCTAATTTTACAACATTTTCTTTTTCTTTTTCTAATGTAACTTTCATTTTTAAATCCTTTATAATTAATTAATACATGTGTATTAATAATACCTCAAAAAAGAATTTGTGCAAGTTATAAGCAAATGGCAGGAATTTTTATTTCCTGCCATTTAAAATTAATAATTCATTTCCCAGTTATCATTTAATAACTTACCAAAACATCCATTCCATTCCCGAGGTCTATTACTCATACAACCTCGATTAAAATTTGTTTCTCTTATTTCTTTTGTTAATGGTGCTGTAACAGAAGCATCCCATTCAAAACCATTTGGAGAATCCTCACTCTCTTTAGTTGCTAAATCATCGATTACACCATTATTATAAACATAAAAAGAAAAGAAATCTCTACCTGCTATATTTGGGCCCTTTTGACCATTAACATCAATAATCACTTGAAATAAAGGTCCAACATTCCCACTTGGATGATATACAGAAATACTTGCACCACTAGCTAATATTAAACAAGGATGAGTATTACTGCATCTTTCATCATCCATTTTAGTACCATCTAATTTATGATACTCTGAAGCAAAACAAGGCTCTGTATCGGCACCACAATTTGTTATGACTTTAAAATAAGAATTTATAAAAGCTAAAGCACTATCCAATGAATTAATACCAGCCTCACGCAAATTGACAGCATTACGGTCTGTTTGGTATTGCACTAAAGCCTGACTTAACTCATTATAAGCCTTATGTAATTGAGTTACATAACTTTTCTTTTGATAATTTTGCATTAAAGTTGGTACTGTCATAGCAGACACTATACCAATAATCCCTAAAGTTACTAAGACCTCTGCAAGAGTAAAACCTTTTTTATTTTTAAAGTAATGTATTATATCACTATATATAACATTTTTTGTTAATTTTTCAATTCTTCTAAAGTTTTGCGGAGCAAGCTCTAAATTGCCCCCCCCCCGACATTTTTAAATCTTTTCATAATTAGCTCCTTTCTTAATTATATTTTTAGTATAACACTTTTTAGATTCAATTTCAATATCAAAAAGACAGTGTCTAATATTGAAATTGACACTGTCTTTCAAAAATAATTTATTAACCTAAGAAGCTTTTACAATATCATATGCAACATCTGCATTTATTGCACCTTTTTCACCAAGTGCAACACCTCGTTTTGCAAATCTATCTCTTATTTTTTCAGCTGCTTCATCTGGGTTAATTTCATAATCTGCCAATTTAGTTTTCATACCTAATGAATTAAAGAAAGCTTCAATATGATCAATAACAATATCAGCAGCCTTCAAATCAACAGGCTCATTAATTCCAAAGACTTCTCTTGCTAGTTTTGCTAATTTCTTTGATTTGCTAACCTTTTGATTTCTTAAAAGTCTTGGTTCAATAATTGCTAAACTTTGACCGTGGTCAATACCGTAAAACGCGGTTAACTCATGTCCTATCATATGAGTAGCCCAGTCTTGAGGTACTCCTTGAGCAATCCAATAATTTAGACCGCAAGTTGCACACCAGAAAATATTAGCTCTTGCCTCATAATCATTTGGATCCATTAATACTTTTGGAGCTTCTTTAATAAGAGTTCTTAAAATTCCTAATGCCCAATCATCTTGAAGCGGAGAATTTACATCGTAAGTACAGTATTGTTCCATAACATGCACAAATGTATCAACAATACCGTTGATTGTTTGTTTTTGAGGCAAACTGAATGTCACTTGCGGATCAATAATTGAAAATTTAGGATATAACGGCTCCCACTGAAAAGCTAATTTTTCATCTGTTGAAATTCTTGATATAACAGCTCCGTTATTCATCTCAGAACCTGTTGCCGGCAATGTAATTACATCAGCCAAAGGTAAAGCATCGGTTACAGGGTTTTGTTCTACCATAAAGTAGTCATAAGCATCTTTTTCTCCAAAATATTTAGAAGCTGCTGCAATAAATTTTGTACCATCTAATGTTGATCCGCCACCAACTGCTAAAAGGAAATCAACACCTTCTTTTTTTACAATATCAACAGCTTTCATCAATGTTTCATACTTAGGATTTGGCTCAATTCCTCCAAATTCTAAAACATTATATCCTTCCAATGCTTTTTTAACCTGATCATAAACACCATTCTTTTTAATAGAACCACCACCATAAGTAATTAATATTTTCTTTGATTTATCAATCAATTGCGGAAGTTTTGAAATCGAACCCTTTCCAAACACAACCCTTGTAGGACAAAATAATTCAAAATTATTCATAACCAAACTCCTTTCATTTCAGTAAAGTTATGTTAGTATAAATTTTTAATATTGTCAAAATAAAACATTTTTTGATACAATAATTTTGAATAAGAGGAGGAATTATGGAATTTATAAACTCAATTTTAGCACATTTAATTAATTTTATTGAGCATATAATAACACTTATGGGCCCTTGGGGAATTAGTTTACTTATGGCAATCGAATCATGCAACATTCCATTGCCTAGTGAAGCGATATTACCTTTTGCTGGCTACATTGTAAGCAAAGGGGAAATGAATTTTCATGTAGCAGCATTTGCAGGTGCATTTGGTTGTGTTTTAGGATCAATCCCATCTTACTATCTTGGATATTTCGGTGGTAGAAAATTCGTTGAAAAATACGGAAAATACTTCCTTATCTCACATAAAGATCTGGAAGAAGCTGATAAATGGGTAGAAAAATACGGAGACTGGGCATTTTTCTTATGCAGAATGCTCCCTGTTGTAAGAACTTTTATCTCACTTCCTGCAGGTATTTTAAGAGCTAAAAAAAGAATATTTTTTACTCTAACTTTCTTAGGTTCGTTGGTATGGAGCTATGTATTAGTCTATGTTGGAGTAAAAATGGGACAAAATATGGAAGCTTTTAAACATATTTGGCATAAATTTGATATTGCAATAGTTCTAATTTTTGGAGTTCTAGGTGTTTTATACATTTATAAACATGTAAAACATTTAAAGGAATCTTAAATTTGTACCAATATTCATACAACACTGTAATAGGGAAAATATACATTGCAGAAAAAGATAATTGCGTCTGTAATGTTTCTTTTGAGTCTCTTAATTACACAAATAAAGAAACACCCTTAATAAAAAAAACTTATTCTCAATTAAAAGAATATTTTACAGGTAATAGAAAAAGTTTTGATATTCCAATTTCAGCAAATGGGACGGAATTCCAAATAAAAGTATGGAAAGAATTGCAAAAAATACCATATGGAAAAACGGCAACTTATAAAGGAATTGCAGAAAATATTGGAAATAAAAATGCTTCAAGAGCTGTTGGAATGGCTAATAATAAAAATCCAATCGCAATAATTATACCTTGTCACAGAGTTATCGGCACAAACGGAAATCTAACAGGTTACGCAGGCGGAATTAAATTAAAAAAATATTTATTAGAACTTGAAAAACAAAATAGCAAATAAAAATATTTACAGGATTTATACTCCAAAAAGGAGTTTAATTTGAATTCTGCAATAAATAAATACAACCCTCAATTTAGTGGATTGTTATACGGCAAAATAGGCAACCATAAGACTAAACCAATCCTATGTTGTCCAAATGGTGATGCGAAATTTGTAAAATTTATAAATAAAATCGGGAAAGATGAGTCTTTCTCTAACAAAATTAAAATATCATATTCCGATAAAGGATTAAAAAAAATATTTATTGAAACAGAAGAACTCCCTAAAATAAACATTTTTGAAAAAATATTTTTTAACGCTACAAAAATACAATCTAAAGCTCTAAAAATGAGAGAAAAAGGAGTAATATCAAGTTTTATATACCAATTCAATGAACTTGAATTTAAACATCTAAAGGAAAATTATTTATTTATTACTAAAAAACAGTTAAATAAATTTTCTGAAATCATAAAAAATAACTCTTCAGAAAATATGAAAAAATTTTTAAATGAATTTTTCAAATTTTAATTATCCAAAATTCTGCACTAGCAAAAAATGCTACTAAACATTTTAATCATTTATGGAATATCATTCCTGATAAGTTTTTGATAGAAACTCCAAAAGCTGAGGGAAGTGATTCCAAGTATTCGTGTTTTGATGGAATGGATAATGACCACGATGGTAAGGTTGATTGTTCTGATGATGATTGCTTAGACTGCTGCAGAGCTAAAATAATTAAATAGCATATCAGGAATAATTTCTTTTTCTGATTTGTGCATTTTTAAATATTTTTCCTTTATTTTTTTTATATTTTCAGGTTTTATCATATCCTTAAGTGAATATTCCATATTAAATCCCATTCGACCGCTTTTGATTTCAGTACAGTCATTGTATTCATATTCCATTGCTTTTTCATATAAGTTGGGATGATTTTCATACAGATTTAGCCAATCCATACAAGATTGGTAAAAACAAAAATAACAACCTGAGCGTTTTCTCCATTTGTAATAATCAGACATTCCTATTCCAGTTTTTTTAAGAATATTTTCTACATCACTTTTATAGATATTATTTTCTACGAATGGAAAAACTTCTGTCAAAAGCGGATTATTACCTGCAGCTTTAGTTCTAAAAATCTCATCACTTCTAATTCCTATATATAGTTTAATTTTTGAATAGCCGTATTTTGACTTTAGATTTTTCACATAACTTTCTAACGAATTTGTTTTTAGTAATCCTGTGCACCATCTGTGTTTGTGAGAAGGGAGAAAATTAGTAGTTGCAAGAATATCTTTAAAGCTTCTTTTGGGTTTTAGCCTAGTAATTTGCTTGTTTAAAAATAGTTCTATTTTATTTAAATATGCATAGGTTTCAGGGATTTCATGTTCTGTATCACAAAAGACCAGTTCTAATTTTTCAAAAATTTCAGGCATATTTTCTTTCATAAAGAAAGCAAGAGCTGTAGAATCTTTTCCTCCAGATAGTGATAAAATATGATATTCTTTTTTCATTCGTTCTCCTTATAAAAGCTACACAAAAGCACAGTAAAGCATCTGCTTCACTGTGCTTAAAAACTTTCAGTTACTCCTTGCAAACTCAAAAATCATCTGAGGATTAAAGCTTAACAAGAGGTGTATTACCTTTTATATTATTTACTATGACTAAGAATTTATAGAGTTTTTTAATTATTTTTTAATTTTTGCAACAAAAAAGACCCCGAAGGGTCAAATTTAATAAATGGGGCGTCTGATGGGATTCGAACCCATGCATATCGGAACCACAATCCGAGGTCTTAACCGCTTGACGACAGACGCCATCTGTTACAATTCTATAGTAACATAAACATTATTGAAATCAAGAGTTTTTATAAAAAAAGTTCCGTTATAAATACGGAACTTTTTACTTATATATTAAACAGAAAACTAATTTATACGCTGAAACATATAACCTATCCCACGAGCTGTTAATATTAACTCCGGATTAGCAGGGTCAGACTCTAATTTTGAACGAAGTCTTGAAATATGAACATCTACAACACGAGTGTCAATGCGATGATCTGGTGGATATGCCCATACATGCTGTAAGATTTCGTTTCTTGAGAAAGCTTGACCTGAATTATTTACTAATAATTCTAATAAGCTAAATTCCATACCTGTCAAGCGAATTCTTTCATTTTTTCTGAAAACTTGACGACGAGCTGTATCTATTTTGATATTACCTGTAGTAATTACATTTTTTGTAACCTTACCAGCTGGAGTAACTGTTTCACGATTATTAGTTCTTCTTAATACAGCTTTAACTCTTGCTTCTAATTCTTTTGGACTGAATGGTTTGATTACATAATCATCAGCACCTAATTCTAATCCTGTGATTCTTTCTGATACATCTCCTAATGCTGTTAATATAATAATAGGCACATCAGATGTTCTTCTAATCTCTCTAGTTACACCATAACCATCCATTTTAGGCATCATTACATCTAATACGACTAAATCTGGATTATATTTATTAAAAGCATTTACAGCTTCCTCACCATCTTGTGCGGTATATACATCATAACCAGCCATTTTTAATCTTGTTTCTAAAATTCGTCTAATACTAGCTTCATCATCAGCTAAAAGTATTCTTTGACGATCTTCCGTTTCATTAGGCATTTCAGCATTTTCAGTCATAGTCTTCATTTCCT
>CALVEU010000043.1 GCA_944326635.1 Candidatus Gastranaerophilales bacterium
CAGCATTTTCTGTATTTTTTTTTTTAATACAATCAGTATGACCAGAACCGTATTGATTGATATGAGAAATTGCCTCATCTAAATTTTTAACTGTTTTAAACGCAAGAATTTTATCACCATACTCATGCGCCCAACTCTCAGGGTTGTCAATCAATTTAATTTCTTCTAACTGCAAAGCGGCAAGTAATTCATCTTTTTTATCAAAATTTTCGTGTATGAGCAAAGTCTCTACACTATTACAAGCACTCGGATATTGAGTTTTGGCATCAATAATTATTTTTTCAGCTGTTACTAGATCAGCACTTTCATCGACAAAAATATGGCAAATGCCATCAGCATGACCAAGCACAGGAATTTTTGTATTTTCTTTAACAAATTTAACAAGACTATTTCCGCCCCTTGGAATAATAAGATTGATATATTTATCGCATTTTAGCATTTCTGCAACATCATCGCGTGTGAATACTTGTTGGATAACATTTTTAGGAAATTCTTTAATTTTTTCAAGTGCAGAATTTATTACTGATAGAATTTTTTTATTTGTGTTTATTGATTCTTTTCCGCCTTTTAAAATTACAGCATTTGCTGATTTTATCGCAAGTGATGAAATTTGAGCGATTACATCAGGTCTTGCTTCAAAGATTATTCCTAAAACTCCGATAGGGCAAGATACTTTGTATAAAGTTAAGTCACTATCAAGTTCTCTTACTAAAAGTTTTTTATTCACAGGATCTTCAAGTTTTGCAATATCTCTAATCCCTTGAATCATATCACGCATTTTATTTTCATCGAGTTTTAAACGATTGAATGTTGATTTTGTAATTTCTCCTGACTCTACAAGACTTTTTGCAGCTTCCAAATCTGTTTTATTAGCTTCAAAAATTTCTTCTTTGTTCAATTCGATTTCATCTGCGATTTTCAATAATGCAGTATTTTTTAATTCTGTTGATAAATCTGCAATTTTTAATGAAGCTTCTTTTACATCTTTTGCAATTTTTACAAAATCAATCATTTTTTCTCTCCTTGTTTGGGAAAATTTTTCTCATATAGGTAGGGGGTTATAAAAGAGTTATATTATCTCGTGTGATAATTGCGTCGTAATTCTTGAATCCGAGAATTTCCATAATATTGTCAGAATGTCTGCCGATTACTTTTCTGCAGGAATCTGAACTGTAATTTACAATACCTCTGGCGATTTCATTTCCATTTTCATCAAGTATTGATACAACGTCACCTTTATTGAATTCGTGAACTACATCTAATACTCCGATAGGTAACAGACTTTTTTGCTCAAGAAGAGCTTTTTTAGCACCTTTATTTACAACAATTTGTCCAATAATATTTGTAGCATATCCTATCCAACGTTTTTTATCAGATAGTCCTTCTGTTCGAGGTAGAAACATTGTACCTATTTCTTCCCCGTTAAATATTTTTTGAATAACGTAAGGAATTTTACCGTTTGCAATAAGAACTTTTCCGCCAAATCTTGTTACCATTCTTGCAGCTTTAAGTTTTGTTCTCATACCGCCGCGTCCGCCTTCTGAAGCATCTGTTCCAAGTGCTAAAATATCATCTGTTACTTCTTCTACAGTGCGAATAATTTTTGCATCAGGATTTGTTTTTGGATTTTTGTCATACAAACCTTCGACATCTGATAATATTACAAGTAAGTCTGCATCTAATTCGCTTGCTACAAGTGCTGATAATTTATCGTTGTCAGAAAAACATACTTGCATATGTTCATATTGCGGGTGGACTTCAACTGTAGATACGGTATCATTTTGGTTGATGATTGGGATTACTTTAAGCTCAAGTAATTTATTTAGGGTTGTTCTAAGACTTAAGTATCTTTGTCTTACAGAAAAGTCATCTTCTGTTAAAAGAATTTGAGATGCAATAAGTCCGTATGTGTCAAATCCTGTTTCGTAAATCGACATCAATTTCCCTTGACCGATTGCGGCGCAAGCTTGTTTTAGAGCAACACCTTCGGTACTGTCAATGCCTAATCTTTTTTTGCCTAAACCTACTGCACCTGATGTGATTACAATAACTTCTTTCCCTTGTCTTGCAAGGTGTGAAAGATCTTCAATAAAGGAGAATACTCTAGGCAATGATACATAGCCGTCATCTCCTCTTAAAATATTTGTTCCAAATTTGAAAACTATACGTTTTGCATTTATAAATTCTTCTCTATTCATAATTTTATTATATTACAAATAAATTTAATCAATTTCAACTTCTTGATTTATTTCTACTTCATTTTTTTCATCTGATGATGGAGCTTTATTGTCTTTGTATAACCAATACAGATACATATCGACGAGTAAAAAGAATGTATTTAAGATATACAGCCAGAATACCCAATCCATATTATCCAATATTTTGTGTGCTATACCGCAGACATAACCTAATAAAATTAGCATTGAAAAGTGAATACTTTTACCATGTACACATTTGCATTTATATGTTTTTAATGCTGCAACAGGCCAGCTAATTCCGAAACATACCATCATTCCTGCTTCAAATACGCTCATTTTTCTCCTTTTTTTAGATTTATCCTTTTATATTTATTGTATTACTTTTTTTCTTTTCTTCAAATCTTAGTCCACGCATTAGTGGATGTAGTATATGATTGCTTAATTCTGATGCTATCCAAGCAAGACCTATTACGGTTCCTGTAAGGTTGCTTAATTCTATAGCTCCTTTTGCTGCTGGAAATGCTGGAGGTTTGTCGTCTTTTAAGAGATGTTCTTTTAGGGTTAATTTATCTTCTTTAGATATTTTTAGGGTATCAGATATTTTTGATAAAAGTTTGTGACCTTGTCTGTCTTTTTTCTCCATTTTTGCTAACTTTGCATAATTTAGATACTCTGCAGCATTCTTGAAAGCCGGAAGATCTTTGTCACCTTTTAGAATTTTTTGAGCTAGTTTGAAACCATATTTTTGGAAAATAAATGGAATCATTGTCAAATATATTCCAAGACATAAAAGTTGGTATAGACCTTCTTTAGTTGCTGCATATTTTCTGGTTTTTTCATCAACGTTATTATCCATCATAATTGCAACAGGTCTGCCGGTTGCTTTGAATAAAGATTCTGTCGTGACAGTGTAAGTTGTATTATTTGCAAAATTTACAAATTTCGGATTTAAAAGTACGTTAGCTACTTTATCAATCATTATACACCTCCAATCTTCATTCCGGAATTATAAAAATTCTTGAAATGATAAGGAGTTGAATAACCTTGAAAATTAGGTTGTGCTATTTCTTTTCGGGGTAGTGGTTGTTGGGGAATCCTTTTTGTTTCTTTTTTAGGGAGCAATGCATTCATGAGAGGTTTTGTTGCAGCGTTACATATTGCAGGTATAACAAATAGAGCTGTTAAGCTCACAGTGATAAGTGACAGAGTAGATTTCATTTTAGGAAGTTCTTTAAGATGATTAGATTTCTCTGCAATATGTTTTGCTAGCTTCTCGACTCCTGCATCTGTAATTAAGTATGAGCCAAAAGCTACTGCTCCTGTCAATCCCTCTCTGAATGCTGTATATTTTCTTGAATCCTTTTCTTGTTTTTTGTCCATCATTGTAAATGTTGGACGTAAAATCCCTTTTGATACGGCAATTGTTAAAGCTCCATAGAGGGCTTTATTATTTTTGCCTAAATTCATACATAAATTTTTAAATTGTTTTTGAAAGGGGGTAGTCATATTTTTCTCCATTATTATTCTAAAACTTGAAAGTAAGGTGTAAAATATAAAAAATATTATAATAATTATAAGTTTTTCTTATAATTTATTAAATTTATGATATAATTTAGTTATGAACTTGAACCAATTAAAATATATTGTTGCAATTGCAGATGAATTAAATATATCGAAAGCTGCCCAAAAATTATATGTTTCGCAACCTTCATTGAGTCAGTGTGTGCAAAATATTGAGCGAGAACTTGGAACGAAGATTTTTGACCGAAGTACAACTCCTTTAAAAATTACATATGCTGGGGAAGTTTATATAAATTGGGCCAGAAAGATTTTGAATTCCACAGAGGAAATAAGTCGGCAGATTGCAGATATTTCAGGTCTTAAAAATATAAAACTTTCTATAGGGATTTCTCCATATCGAAGTACTTGTATTTTGCCGCCAGTTATAAAGCAGTTTAAAAAGTTATATCCTGATTGTTATATTGTCGTAGAAGAACATCCGACAACTGTATTGCATTCAATGATGGATGAAGGGAAACTTGATATTTTAATTGATACTCCGCATCATAATACTATTGATTATACAAGTATCCCGTTATTGAAAGAAAATATACTAATTGATGTGCCAAAGGATTGGGATATAAAAGGTGATGAAATTGATCTTTCTGAATTTGCCGATAAGTATTTTGTAATGCTTGCTGATGAACAATTATTAGGTAGATTGTCGAGAGATTTATGTGTAAAAAATGGCTTTGAACCTAAAATTTCATTGGAATGTCATACGGTAGAAACTGCTCATGCTTTTGTTGCTCAAGGATTGGGTGCATCTTTTGTGCCTGAACTTTTTGTAAAATATTGGGATAAAAAAGATACAAATTATTATAAAATTAAAAATTGTCAGCCTGTCCGAGAATTTTGTGTAATCTATGATAACAGGAAGTATTTGCCTTTAGCTGTTCAAGATTTTATAAAAGAATTAGATGATTTCTTGCACAGTTAATAATTTAGTAATATACTAAAGCTATTATGAAAAACGTAAGACAAACAAATATAAATATACATAGAGATAGCTGGGTTGAGATTAATTTAGAAAATATCGCATATAATATGCGTTCAATAAGAAAAAATACCCCTGAAGGAATTAAGTTATTAGCGGTTGTTAAAGCTGATGCATATGGACATGGATCTGTAATGTTAGCTCCGACTCTATTGGCATCAGGTGCTGATATGTTAGGCGTTGCTTCAATTGACGAAGGTGTCGATTTAAGACAAGCAAAAATTAATTGCGAAATCTTGGTATTGGGAGCAGTTCCTGTATGGGCTGTAGAAACTGCAGTGAAAGCTGATTTAACTATTGCAATCTTTTCAAAAGAGCACCTATTAGCTTGTCGTCAGGCTTATGAAAGAACCGGTATAAAACCAAAAGTTCATGTAAAACTCGATACAGGCATGAATAGAATTGGTGTATCTATTGATGATGCAGTTGATTTTATTAACGAAGTTAGAAATGCAGATTATTTGGATTTTGGCGGAGTGTTTACACATCTTGCAAATGCTGAAATTAGAGAAAAGACACAAATTCAAATAGATAGATGGAATAGTGTAATTTCAAAGATTGATACAAAAGGTCTGATACTACATATTTTAAATACTGCAGGTGCAATGTGTTATGATGTTCCAAATTCAAATATGCGACGTGCAGGAATTGCTTTATATGGGCTATACCCAGATTTGCCTGAAGATGGTGATGTGAAAAAGCCTGACCTGAAGCCTGTAATGTCTTTAAAAGCAAGAATTGTAAATATTCATGAAGCAAAAGACGGTGAAGGAATTAGCTATGGTCATACATTTACAGCACATGGTGCAAGAAAAATTGCAACTGTCCCTTTAGGTTATGCAGATGGTGTTCCTCGAGGACTTTCTAATAAGATTTCTGGTATTTTGAACGGGAAAGAAGTGCCACAAGTCGGTAATATTACAATGGATCAAATGATGTTTGATATTACTGGAGTTGATGCTAACTTAGGTGATATTATAACATTATTAGATGAACATCATTCAATTGATGAGTGGGCAAAAATATTAGGGACAATAAATTACGAATTGACTTGTCGCCTAAAGGTTAGATTACCGAGAGTTTATACAAGGGAATAGTTTAATGAGTGAAAATTACAAATTTGATTTAGGTATAATTGGAGCTGGTCCTGCAGGTTATACTGCTGCATTTCAGGCAAGAGCTAAGGGATTGTCAGTTGTTTTGTTTGAAAAAGATAAAGTTGGCGGTGTATGTCTTAACAGAGGCTGTATTCCGACAAAAGCAATTTTGCATTCAGCTGAATTATATGAAGAAATGAAGTCTGTTTCAGAACTCGGTATAAATTTTGAAAATTTGTCAGTAGATTATAAAAAAGTTGTTGAAAGAAAAGACAAAGTTGTAGAAAAAATTAGAAAATCTCTTGAATTAGCATTGAAAAACAGCGGAGTGCAGACAGTAAATGCAGAGGCAAAAGTAATTTCTAATAACCAAATATCTGCTGATGATAAAATTTATGAATGTGCAAGTATAATTACTGCAACAGGATCAAAGCCAAAAGATTTTCCAAATATTCGATTTGATCATGAATTTGTATTAAGTTCTGATGATATCTTAAATTTAGATACTTTGCCTAAAAGTATTGTAATAATAGGTTCAGGGGCTATCGGAATTGAATGGGCAAGAATTTTTTCAGCGTTTGACGTAGAAGTGTCTATTGTAGAACTTGCAGAACATTTGCTTCCTTTAGCTGATATTGAAGTTTCAAAAAGAGTTGAAAGAATTTTTAAGGCTAAAAAAATAAAGATGTTTTTAGCTAATTCTGTTGAAAAGATTGAAGATAAAAAAGTTTATTTATCTTCAGGAGATGTTTTAGAACCCGAAGTTGTGCTTTTAGCTGTTGGGCGTAAGCCTGAAAATAAATTTGAAAATGTTACTTGTATTGGTGATGCTTGTGGGAAAATTCAACTTGCTCATTTTGCAATTAAACAAGCTGTTGCAGAGGTATCTGGGGTAGAATTTGATGAAAATTTAGTTCCTTCAGTTGTATATGGTTGTCCTGAAATCGCTTGGATTGGAAAGCGTGAACAGGATTTAGAAGAAGGTAGTTATAAAAAATCAAATTTATTAATTTCAGCTCTTGGAAAATCTCATTGTGATAACTGTTCAGATGGATTTATAAAAATACTTTCACAAAACGGACAAATTGTAGGTGCTCATATTGTTTCAAAAGAAGCATCTTCTTTAATTCAACAAATAACAATAGCTATGCAAAATAACATAGCTATTGATGATTTGAAAAAAGTTTGTTTTGCCCATCCTACATATTCAGAGGGCATATTTGAATGTTTGTTTAAATAGAACCTGTCCAGAAAGGAACTTTTCCAAAATTCCAGTAAGTGTTTGTTGGATTGTTGTCTTTATGACGGAAAACTCTTTTCTTTTCAACTTTTTTATCACTAACTTGTTTAGTGTTATCTTGTTCTACTTTTACTTCTTCTGTTGTTTCAACTCTAGAACCAGGAATTTCATACATTTCTGCATATGCACATCCTGCAAAGCACAACAAACATAAAATTGTCATAAGTTTTTTCATCTTTTTACCCCCTTTTAAGGTTTTTATTAACATTATAACGTTTTAAGTCATGAAAATCAATATTTTTGCTATATAATTTTAAATATGCAGAAAAGATTACCTGATTATTTAAAACGACCAATTATAGATACAGACAAAACTCGTACTGTGCGTCGAATTTTAAAGACAAAATGCTTAAATACCGTATGTGAAAATGCTCGTTGTCCTAATAAAAATGAATGTTATACAAAAAATACTGCGACATTTTTGATTATGGGAAATAACTGTACAAGAAATTGCAGATATTGTAATATCACTTGTGCTCGTCCTGAACCTTTAGATTTGAATGAGCCTTTTCATGTGGCAGAAGCAGTAAAGGATTTAGGACTTAAATATGCTGTAATTACATCTGTTACACGAGATGATTTGCCTGATGGCGGGGCAGAACATTTTGCAAATTGCATTTACGAAATCAGAAAAATTTCTCCTGATGTAAAAATTGAAATTTTAACTCCTGATTTTAAAGGGAATAAAGATTCTTTAAATACGATTATAAAAGCACACCCAAATGTGTTTAATCATAATATTGAAACGGTAAGAAATGTATTTAAAACGGCTCGTCCTCAAGGTGATTATGATTGTTCATTAGAAGTCTTGAAATATATTAAAGATAATAGTGATATTATAACAAAATCAGGATTAATGATAGGTTTGGGTGAAATATTAGAGGATATTGAGCAAACTCTTATTGATTTGAAAAATGTAGGCTGTGATATTTTGACAATAGGTCAATATATTCAACCCTCAAAAGCTCATTTAGAGGTTTCTAAATACTATACTCCTGATGAATATGAAAATTTAAAACAGTTGGCAGAAAAGGTTGGGATAAAGCACTATCAAATTGGACCTTTAGTTAGAAGCTCCTATCGAGCATCTGAATTAATATAGTTGTTACATTTTACAAATAAAAAAGGCAAAAATTTTAATTTCTTGTTTTATTATAAATATATTAGAAATTTAAAAAGGGATTAATTAATGTCTATAGGGAAAATTACATTTAAAGGTACTGATTCAACATCAAACAAGGCTGAAGTAAAGAAAGAAGAAACCAAAACATCAGTTCTGGCTGAAGAAAATAAAGAAAAATCAAATGCTACAAAATATATGATAGGTGCGACAGCTCTAGCTGCTACAATTGCTGTTGGTATTATTGGCCATAAAAATAATTGGTGGCGTAAGGCCGCAGATGCAGCGGATGATTTATCTAAAAAAGGTGCTGAAACTCTTGACAATGCTGAAAATAAAGCTTCTGAAATTGCAGATGATTTGTCTAAAAAAGGATCAGAAAGTATAGATAATGTAGATAAGAATTCCCCAGAAATTACATCTCCAAATCAAAAACCTCTTGAAGATATTGATTATTCTGATTTTTCTAAAATAGAAGGTGAAATCTATGAGAAAAAGGGGATAAAATGTAAAGATTTAAAGAATTCTGATGGAAAATTGGTTAGAACTTTTGCTTCTGAAGATGGTAAAACATTATCTGCAATTATTGATTATGATTTATCTACGGGAGGTAGAGCAAAAACGGTTATTTATCATAGTGATGGCAAGACTTTAAAATGTATTGAAAATTATAATCCATCTACAGGAAAATTATTTACAAGAACTTCTTTTAGACTCGACGGGACAAAATTTACCTATACTGATTATGATCCTCTGACTGGGGAGAAACTTACAAATACAGTGTTTAGGGCTGATGAAACAGTAAGTGCTATTAAGGAGTTTGATCCATCTACAGGAAAAGATTTAAAAATGCTATCATATGATCTTGATGGAAAAACTTTAAATTATATTATTAATTATGATCCATCTACTGGGAAAGAACTTAGTATGCATTGTTTTATGCCTGATGGTAAATCATTACATAAAGTGAGTGAGTTTGACCCCATAACAGGTAATTGTTTAAAAAAATCTTATTTCCGTCAAGATGGTAAAACATTAGATTTTGTAACAGAGTACGATAGATTAACCGGTAATGAATTGAAAGAAATTTCTTATGGTGCTGACGGTAAGACTATAACTTCTGTTATTGAGTATGACACCTCAACTGGGCATAGATTGAAAAAAATTGCTTACCAAGAAGATGGTAAAACTTTAAAATATGTAGTCGATAATGATCCAACAACTGGGATAAAGTTAAAAACAACATATTACAAACCTGATGGGACTATTGCTAGAGTTATTGATAATCTATAATTCAATTGTGATTGCGCCTTGACGGAAGATTTTTAATTCATCGCCAAAGACTCCGCAAACAGTTGATTCAAGACCTTTGCATATATGACCGTAATCTGGAATAATTAAATCAGCAAGTCCTTGCATATTTTCTAATGCTTGTTCATAAGTCTTTGCAGATGGTTGATGAGATAGATTTGCACTTGTTGTTGCTAGTACATGACCAGGTGTAATTTCACAAATTTCTTTAAAAACTTCGTTATCAGGAACTCTTATTCCGACTGTTTCCATGTTTGATGTCATAAAATATGGTGTTTTGTCCCTTTTTTCAACGACAAGTGTGAGTGCTCCAGGAAAATATTTTTTAATTAAACGGCAGCCGATTTTTGGTATTGGTTTTACATATTCAAGCAAATTGTATGTTTCGTTAGACATTAAAATTAAAGGTTTTTGAGCTTCTCGTTTTTTTATTTCGTAAATTTTTTTTACAGCTTTTTCAGATGTTGGCAGGCAGCCTAGTCCCCATACTGTGTCTGTTATGTATGCGATTACTCCATCATTTTCTAATACTTCTTTAATTTTTTCTTTATTTTGTATAATCATATCTTTTTCCTATATAAAATTATAATGCAAAAATTTAATTATTGTATTTTTTGTATTTATCTTTTGGAGATTCTGAAACAAGTTCAGAATGACGATTTGTTTTTATTTGGTTAGATTCTGAAACGAGTACGGAATGACAATTTTTTAGTCACCCTGAACTTGTTTCAGGGTCTTTTTGAATCTATAATAAATAAAATCCTACAAAATATCATTATATAAATCTTTAAAATTAGGATTTTGTGCTTTTATAAGGTTTATTTTCCATTCTCGATGCCAATTTTTAAGTTGTTTTTCCCTTGCTATTGCACTTAACATATCTTCTCCAACTTCATAATATACAAGTTTGTTTAAATTATACTTCTTTGAGAATCCTTCTACTATTTTGTTTTTATGTTCCCAAATCCGTTTTTTTAGGTTAGATGTAACTCCTATATAGAAAACATTATTAGTTTTATTTGTTAATATGTATATGTATGCACTTTTATTATTCATTTGCTTTAATTTTAGATTAGATTCTGAACCAAGTTCAAAATGACAATTTGCTTTTATTTAGTTGGATTTCAAAATAAGTTCAGAATGACATTTTACTTTTATATTGTTAGATTCTGAAACGAGTTCAGAATGACAATATTTCCATTTAGTCACCCTGAACTTGTTTCAGGGTCGCTATAATTGAATTTTATTTTTTTATTTTGTGTATAAATCTTTGAGCTAACTCATATGCATATTCCATTTTGAATATTAAATTTAATCCTGTATAGCTTACAAGACATAAAATACCTACTGATGCGATTTTTATTATTTCAAATAGTGCTTTAGGCATATGAATGAATTTGTCAAAACCATATGCTAAGCCAAAACATAATACAAGTGATATAACTCCGGCAATAGACATTTTTAATAGATTTGTAAATAGACCTTTGTAGTCCATTCTGACTTTTTTATAAATTAAGCTGCCAAGCACGCAGGCATTGAACAGAGTTACAAGTGATGTAGATAGTGTAATTCCGCCTATTCCCATGTGCATTTTGCTTATGAATATTACGTTAAGCAGATATTTTAATACGATTGATGAAAAGGCTACGATAAAAGGAGTTTTTGAATCATTAAAAGAATAGTAAACTCTTGTGATAGAATCTCTGAATACATAAGGTAATATTGAAACAGATAGGAACCACAATGCTTCAGTTACCATAAATGTCGCATTAGCATCAAATACTCCACGTTCAAAGATTAATCGAACAGCGTCCATTCCAACTGTTAAAATTCCTATGATAATTGGAATTGCAGCAAAGAATAGAACTCCTACGCCTTTATTAAAATATGTTTTGATTCCGTCTAAATCTTTTTCTGCTACGAGTCTAGAAAAAATTGGGAACAACGGAACTAAAAATGCTGTAACCAAAATACCTACAGGAAATTGAAAAACTCTGTTTGCGTATCCGATTGCTGTCCAAGCTCCTTCTGAAATAGATGATGTGAAAAACATATCAACATAAATATGAATTTGTCCGACAGTAGAGCTTAATACTGCTGGGAATAAAAGTTCCATTATTTCTTTAAAATTAGGGTTATTCGTAAATTCAAAGTTTGGTCGCCATTTAAAACCGAGTTTTCTAACATTCGGATATTGGATTATAAGTTGTAGTATTGCACCTATTGTAGTTGCCCAAGCAAGTGCATATCCTTTGTTGTCATCAGGAACAGCCATGACCACACCGATTATAGCTGCACTCATAATTATTGGCGATAAATTCGGGAGCATAAACTGCTTGTATATGATTAAAATTCCATAATATATTCCTACAATCCCACCGATTATTAAAAGTGGTGTCATAATTTTTAAGTGTTCTGCAGCTAAATTTATCATATCAGCAGATCCGCTTGAAATAATTAATCCCATTATTTGTCGAGGGAATACAAACATTATTACAGAAAGTACAAGGAAAAATATTGTAGTTGCAGTCATAAAAGTTGAATATAATTTATTTACTGCTTCTTCAGGTTTTTCTTGTAAATTTGGTATAAGTTTTGAGAATACCGCAACAGTTGCACTGTGGAATGGCCCGCCTACTCCGCCTAACAAAATTAATGACAATGACGGTATTTGGTAAGCATAATAATATGCGTCAGATACAAGGGTTGCACCATAATAATTTGCGATAATAATGTCGCGTATAAAACCTATTAATTTACTTATAATTGTAACTACTGCAATAATCCAAGCGGCTTTTAAAACGCTCATACTTTTAGAATTATTATCTGTTATTGCTCCGCTATTTTTTTCACCAGATGTATTCACTATTATTTTTTCTCACTAATTCCACATATAATCTTAAAGCTTTTTTATCCCCTTCATCCATAGGGTAATAGAAAATTATAGTATTTTTTCCTTTTTTAATATATTTTGAAATATCTATTTCAGCATTTCTTTTTAAAATATTGGGTTCAAGTGCAAAAGTGTATTCTTGTCCGTTGATATTTGCTAGAAGTTTTGAAACCATAAATTTGTTATCAACAATTATTTTCGCGTATTTATCTTTTGCGTAAAAATTTTGTTTAATCGATTGTTGGGCTGAATTTGCTGAAATTATTACAGGTTTTGTAGAAAGTGTAATTCCAGTATAATAATGCTGCAAAATTTTGTCGTATGGAATATGCATTTCAGATCCCATAAAACCTG
The DNA here is from genome assembly GCA_944326635.1 of Candidatus Gastranaerophilales bacterium. GTDB lineage: Bacteria > Cyanobacteriota > Vampirovibrionia > Gastranaerophilales > Gastranaerophilaceae > Stercorousia. Next base: position 12,831 of record CALVEU010000043.1, read on the forward strand.
CACCAAATTGACTTAATCCCACACCATGACCAAATCCGCCGCCGTATGCATGGACTGATATAAGATTTCCGTTTTCATCTTGGATATTATCAAATACAACGTTAGCGCTAGGCAGTGCTTTACCATCTTTAGTCATTAGACGTCTTATTACAAGTTCTTTAAATACTTTATAATTTCCAGAACGGGTAACAATTTCCATTTCAATTATTTTCCCGGAATCTCCGCGTCTTAAGACTTTGATTTCTTGAATATCACCGAGGGTATCCCCTTTTTTGAATGCCGGTTTTACAAATCCAGTTGCTGATTGTGCGATAAGTGTGTTTTGCAAGACATTTTTTAACTCATCACCTGCCCATTCTCTTTCCCATCTGTAATATGGGGAGCGAATATCATATGCATCAGGTTTTGATTTGTAAAAAGCACTTGCAGCCTCTTCTGTATTAAGAGGTGTTTGTGTAATTATATCAGGACGAGCTTTTAAATATGGTTTGTCTTCTGACGGAAATTCTTTTGTTTTTGGATCAGAAAAAGCATTTGCATAACTTTCAGTATATCCACCTGCTGTAGATGAGTATTGTGCAAGGATTAAATCCCAATTGTATATTGCAACAATACCTTCTGTTTCTTCTACTGCTTGATTAGAAAGAGGCTTTTCTGTATTAGCACCATAATATACCTGACTCGCAACACTATCTACTACATCATAGTTTGCAGAAGATTTAGTTCTTGGGGAAAGTACATAATTCCTAGCTGCAACGCTTTGTGCTTTTAGAGCTTCAAGTCCAAAACTTACAGGCATTTCATTTGGGACTACGCCTTTTAAATAATCTTCTACTTCAATCATATTTACAAGATTAAAAGTTCCGTTGCTATTTTTAACAAGTTCAAAAGCTCCATGGTAAAGTGCTTGTTTGCCAGCTCTTTTTAATCCGCTTACTCCAAGTAATCCGAAATTGCTTGTAATTTGAACTGG
>CALVEU010000044.1 GCA_944326635.1 Candidatus Gastranaerophilales bacterium
GATTTATTAAAAAGTAGAATTGGGATGAAACTGGTACGCGTAGGTAAAATGGTACGCGCTATTGCTAACCAAAAATTCAGTAAAGCGGAATTCCCTATTACTCCGGAGCAATTTACAGTATTAACTGCAATATTAGACCATGACGGCTTATATCAAAGACAAATTGGAGCTTTGACATTAAAAGACAGACCAAATATTACAAGAATTATAAAAATTCTGGAAGAAAAAGAATTCGTCACTAAAACTCCGGATATAAATAAAAGAAAAATATACAAAATAAATATAACAGAAAAAGGCAAACAGGCTTATGACTTAGTTTTACCAACTGTTTTGGAACACTGGCAAAATACAGTAGAAGGTGTTACTGATGAAGAATTAATAAGTTGCCTTAAAGTATTAAATAAAATAAAAATCAATTTGGAAGAAAAATTAAATATGCAAATATAAGAGGTGAAAAATGACAGATACTCCCCAAGACAAAACAAATATTAATAATGAAGAATTTGTAGAAAAAGCTAAAAAAAGATTAAAAACAAGAAAAGAAAACGCAAAGAAAAAACGCCCAGAATATAAGAAAAAACGTGTATTTGTTCCAATAGCTACAGCTGCGGCATTGATTTTACTTGGAATATTTTTTGCAATACACTCTACATTTTTCCAATCAACAGATGATGCATTTGTAGAAGGACGTCTTGTATCAATTGCTCCACGAGTTCAAGGACCGGTAATAAAATTACTAGTAGATGACAATGATGAAGTAAAAGCAGGTCAATTATTAGTGGAAATTGATCCAGCTGATTACGAAGTAAAATTGCATCAAGCAGAAGCAAAACTTGCAGAAGCAAAAGCTCAATTAAATGTTACTGAAAAACAAATTGAAGAAGGCGGATCAAACGTTCAACAATCATACGAAGATGTAAATTCAACACAATCTAAACTTGATTTTGCGGCAAAAGATCATAAGAGATACACAGATATGTATAAAGAAGGTATTGTATCAAAACAAGATTATGATAACAGTAATACCCACTATACAGTAGCTCAAGCGAACCACAAAGCAGCTACTGAAAAATCAAAAGCAATGCAATCTGCTCTTGAATCTCACAAAGCAAAAGCAGAAGCAGTTCAAGCTGAAATCCAAAGACTTGAAGCTGAAGTAGAACAAGCTAAACTTGATCTTTCATATACAAAAATATACGCACCTCAATCAGGGATGGTATCTGCTAGAAGTGTTGAAATGGGTAATTACATACAAGTCGGACAACCTCTAATGCAAATTGTCCCAGAACAAGTTTGGGTAATTGCAAACTTTAAAGAAATCCAACTTACCCATATGAAAAAAGGACAACCGGTATCTATCAAAATTGATACATATCCTGGTAAAAGATTTAAAGGCCATGTTGACAGTATTCAAAGAGCAACAGGGGCAAAATCAAGTCTTTTCCCTCCAGAAAATGCAGTCGGCAGTTATGTAAAAATTGTACAAAGAGTACCTGTAAAAATTGTTTTTGATGAAGATATAAAAGATTATAATATCGTTCCAGGTATGTCAGTTGTACCAAAGGTAAAGATTAAATAATATGGAAGAAAAAAAAGTTAATCCCTATATAGTTGCAATATCTGTATTGCTACCAGCTTTTCTTGCACTTGCTGCGTCTTCCGCAACAAACGTAAGTCAGCCACACATAGCAGGTTTTTATGGAGCAACTCAATACGAAACAAATACAGTAATTACATGTTACATTATTTCAGGTGGACTAATGTTACCTGTTACAGGTTATCTTGTAAGAACTATCGGTAAAAAATTATTAATGTATTACAGTATTTGGATATTTGCATTAGGTTGCCTGCTTTGTATATTAGCTCCAAATCTTCAAGCTTTGATTTTTGCAAGACTAATTCAAGGTATTGGTAGCGGATGCATATTACCGTTATGTCAAGCTGTTTTATTAGAAGTCTTCCCTCCAGAACAAAGAGGGGTAGCAATGGGATTATTCGGAGTTGCTGCAATGTTTTCTCCTCTTGCTGGGCCTTTTATCGGAGGTTATCTGACTGATAATTATTCTTGGCAGTGGATTTTTATTATGAATATCCCACTATGTATGCTTTCTTTTTTAATGATTAAATTCTTTCTATCTAACGACAAACCTGTTAAACAAAAATATAACAAAAAATTTGATATATATGGATATGGCTCAATTGTACTAGCTCTTGCTTGTATGCAAATTGTGCTCGATAAAGGTCAACAATTTAATTGGTTTGATACTACTTGGATTTGCTGGCTTACAGGTATTTCTATATTCTCATTTGTATTTTTCTATGTTTGGGAACTTGAATACAAATATCCAGTAATTGATATAAGAGTTTTTAAAGACAGGAACTTTATGTTTGGAACACTAATAAGTTCATTTATCAATGTAATGTTATATTCTACACTTTTACTAGTACCAATGTTTGTACAAAGCCTTTTAGGATACAGCCCATCTAAATCAGGTCTAGCAATGTTTCCGAGAGCAATTATATGTTTAATAGGATTACTTGTAGTTGGAGAAATTTCAAAATATGTAAAACCTAAAATTCTTGCAACTATAGGACTTTTAACAATGGGATTATCTGTATTAATGCTCACACAACTAAATACAACATCTTCAATTGAAAGTGTAGTTATTCCAAATATACTTTTATGTATAGGAGTTCCAACAGCATTTGTTCCTATTACTGCAATGTCTTTTAATACATTACCGGCATCAAAAAATGCTGATGCCGCAGCATTACACGCATTATTTAAAAACATTATAACTGCAATATCTACATCAATGTCTGCAACTTTTATTGCTAGAGTATCACAAGTTAGACAAACATATTTGGTAGAAAATTTATCTCCGCATAATCCTATGTTTCAATACAAACTTATGATGCTTAAATCAAAATTTTTAATACATTACCCATCAGTTCTTGCAGCCAAAAAAGCAAGCGGATCATTATACAGAGAATTACTACAACAAGCTAAACTTGCTTCATTTTTCGACGCATTTTCAGTCCTTGCATTTTTATCAGTTGCTGTAATTCCATTACTACTATTAATTAAATTAAAAAAACAAAAAGACGTTACTTCTACATAATCTAACACACTAAAAAAAGAGCCTCAAATTGAGGCTCTTTAAATTTTTATTTAATAATTCATTAATGTAAAAATCTTAAATAAATATATCCAGAACTTATAACTAATGAAATTATCATAGTAACAACACCGTATTTTAAGAACTTCATAAACGGTATAGGATAACCATTATGTGCTGATGTTTCAGATACAATAACGTTTGCAGCAGCACCAATAATTGTCATATTACCGCCAAGGCAAGCACCTAAAGATAAACACCACCACAACGGATATGTATAATCAGCCCCCATAGTTTTTTGAATTTCTAAAAGCATTGGAGTCATTGTTGCAGTATAAGGAATATTATCTATAATACCTGAGATAAGTCCTGAAGCCCATAAAATAATCATTGCAGTAGCTTCTTGAGATCCTTGAGTAACTTTCAAGATCCATTGAGCCATCAATGCAATACCGCCAGAAGCTTCAAGACCTCCAATAATTATGAATAAACCGATAAAGAAAAATATCGTATTCCATTCTACATCGCATAAGATATCTTTAGGTTTTTCAAATAACAATAATACACTCGCACCTAACATTGCAGTTACACAAGTTTCAATATGAGTAATATCATGCAATACAAAACCTAAAATTACTAAAACTAATACAATTGCACTTCTAATAAGTAACGGATAATCAGTTATAGTTTTTGAATTATCTAAATTTGCAACTACAGCCATCTTTTCAGGTGTAGCTTTTAAAGATTTTCTGAATATAAACATCATTAAAAGAACGACAACCATTAAAATTACAGAAACAATCCCTGTTAATTCTTTCAAAAATGCCATGAATGATAATCCAGCAGCACTTCCGATAATAATATTTGGAGGATCACCAATCAATGTAGCTGTACCTCCGATATTTGATGCAAAAATTTCAGTGATTAAAAAAGGCAATGGATTTATATCCAACTGCTTTGCAATAAAAAATGTTACAGGCATAATCAAAATAACAGTAGTAACATTATCTAAAAAAGCTGAAGTCACTGCTGTAAATATACCCAGAGTAAACAATACTAATTTTGGATGCCCTTTAGTAAGTCTTAAAAGTTCATTTGCAATCCAATTAAACATTCCGCATCGGGTTGCAATACTTACAATAATCATCATTGATACAAGTAAAAATATTACGTTAAAATCAACGAAATTAATAAAATAATGTGCATTAATACCGCCATCTACTAACTTTGATTGACTGACCAGCCCTAGCAAAATAGTAATTGCGGCACCTAGTAATGCAATAGTAACCTTTGGAATTTTTTCCAAAGCAATGAAAACATAAGCGATAAGTAGAATTGATGCTGAAACAACTACCCCATGCGCTTGAACAATTTCATGTAAATGTTCTATCATTACCGACTCTCCTTTACTAATAAATATATATTGCTATATTAAAACACTTTCTTTTAAGTACAGCATGCTTTTAACCCCATAAATTTATCTAAATTATAACACAACTATTTACAAATATAATAAATAATAACTACTTAGTAGAAGGTAAAATATATTTACAATCAATTATTCTGCTCTTATCATCAATATTTCTTATTAAAATTTCTGAATTTTCAGGAAGAACATATAATGCATTAATACCATATAAAGAATCTTCTCTTTTTGAACATCTTCTGAAATCAAAACCTTTTGTACCTTCTGGAAGAATTATTCTTAAAATATATCCGCTATCTCTATGAGCTTCACCCAAATTGACCGGATCAATTTCCGCTAAATAATCACCATAACCTCTTGATGTTATAAGGAAAGATTTATCTTTTATTATTGAACCAGTTTCAAGATTTTCTGCAAAATCTAAAGGAGCATAATTATCCCAAAGTTTTTGAGTCCTAAAACCAGCATAAACATAACTTTGATTTTCAATAGGTAATGCTTCATCGATTAATTTTCGCATTACTTTCACTTCATTCACAGATGATAAATCCTCTCCAGCTGAAAGTTTTGCATTATATTGTGGATTTTTTATAAAAGATAATACAGCTTTCAAATCATCTTTTTCTAATTTTCTATAATCTAACGTTAAAGGTTCTGGATGAGTAAATACTACTTCTTTTTCTCTGTATCTAAATTGCGGAATATCTTCATAATCATCTGCAAAACGATCAAATAAAGATCTGATTTCATCTCTTACTTTTTTCTCAGCTTCATTTATCGCTTTTTCATCTTTCTCATCATAAGCAAAAATTTTATCTACAATCTTTTGAACTTTTTCGTCTTTAACTTCTGGCATTTCAACTGTATAAGGTTTCATCTTTGGCAATTTTTGAGGTTTTGAAATATTTCCCTCAAGTTTTGACAAAGAAGAATTTACAGTTGACGATACTTCTTTTTCGGCTGCTTTACCTTTACCTCTTGACAATGCAATACAAGCAATCGCAATACTCGCCAAAGCTGCCGCTCCAGTCAAAGCATAAACAGTCTTATTTGAAAGACCTTCTTTCTTCTCTACAGATCTTTTATCCTGTTCTTGAGGCTTTGATGCAACTTGAACAGATGAAGCTATAATTTTATTATCTAAATTCCCTACACTTAGCATGCTCATATTCATATAAAACACCTAAAAAAATTTTTTTGCTAGCAATTTAAACAAATTCTAAATTTGTTCCAGCAAAGTCTAATATCAAATTCTTGATATCATCAGATTCAACCTGATACTTTATTTTTCCTGATGGATATTTTTGGTAATGATATGCAGAAGACAATAAAACAAATTTTGTTGCATCAAAAATATTTAATGAAGATAAATTTAAAGTAAGTTCCGGGCAATCATGATTTTTTATAAATTTTTTAAATTTATCTAATGAATTTGCGGAATTATCGAATTTGAAATCTTTAAACTGTCTCATAAAATTATAATCGCGATATTTTTACAAAAATTAAATATTTTTAGGATAATTAATACTTTTATAGGATATTTATTATATAATTTCATTGATAGGGGATTATAAAAATGGGTATAACTATGATGACTAATAGCAAAATTAATGAATTAGCAAAAGAAGTTTTAGATATTGAAGCAAATTCAATACTAAGATTAAAAAATAATATTGGAGAAGATTTTGACAAAGCGGTAGATATTTTATACAACTGCAAAGGACGAGTAATCGTCACAGGAATGGGTAAATCAGGGCTTATTGGTAGAAAAATAGCTGCAACTCTTACATCTACAGGAACTCCATCTTATTTTTTACACCCTGCAGAAAGTACTCACGGAGATTCCGGTATTATTACAAGAAACGATGTTGTAATTGCTATTTCTAATAGCGGAGAAACCCAAGAATTATTAAATCTACTTCCATTAATCAAAAGATTTGGAGTTACAATGATTGGAATGACTGGTAAAATGAATTCAACATTAGCACATTCATCTGATGTAACTCTTGATATTTCAGTAGAAAAAGAAGCTTGCCCGCTCAATAAAGCACCTACTGCAAGCACAACTGCAACACTTGCAATGGGAGATGCTCTAGCTGTATGTTTATTAGAAAAACGAGGATTTACGAAAGAAGATTTCTTAATTTTCCACCCATCAGGAGCTTTAGGAAAAGGTTTTACCTATAAAGTATCAGATCTTATGCTTACAGATATTGAAAAACTTCCTATTGCAAAAGAAACAGACTCTTTTGCAGATGTAATTAAATTAATATCTGAAAAGAAATTAGGAATGGCTATGATTGTAAATCCAGAGGGAATTTTAACAGGTGTAATTACTGATGGTGATATAAGAAGAACTTTAATCAAATATCAAAATATAAGCTCATTATTAGTTAAAGATGTTATGTCTGTTAACCCTAAACATATTTCTCAAAAAGATTATGGAGCAAGTGCATTAAATCTTATGGAAAAATTCTCAATTACAGCACTTGCTGTTGTTGATGAAAATAAAAAACCTATAGGTGTTATTCATATTCATGATTTATTAAAAGCAGGAGTTGCATAAGATGATTAAACTTGTAGCTTTTGATGTAGACGGAGTACTTACAGACGGCAGTTTAACTTTTGATGAAAACGGTCATGAATACAAAACATTTAATGCAAAAGATGGTCAAGGTATTGTTAACTTGCATAAAGCAGGAATTATTACAGCAATAATTACTGCTCGCAACAACGGAACTGTTGAACATCGAGCAAAAAATTTAAATATAACAGAATTGCATCAAGGATCAAAAAATAAAATTGAAACTCTTGAAAATATAATGAAAAAATATAATATTAACTTTGAAGAAATAGCTTACATGGGAGATGATCTGCCTGATATTTGCATTTTAGAAAAAGTTTACTTGAAAGGCTGTCCAAACGACGCTGTAGATGAAGTAAAAGCTGTTGCAAACTTTATATCTACAAAAAATGGTGGAAGAGGGGCAGTTAGAGAATTTTGTGATTACATATTAAAAAAGGGGATATAACAAATGTTTGAGATTAAAACACAAGCTTTTTTTGCAGCAGCTCATCATTTATTAAATTATGAAGGAGAATGCGAAAATCAACATGGACATAATTGGATGGTAGAAGTATTTGTAAAAGGTGATACTTTAGATAAAAGTAATATTTTAATGGATTACAAAACTCTAAAAAAAGAATTAAAAGCCGTTTTAGATTTACTTGATCACAAAGATTTGAATGCTTTACCTGAATTCAAAGGGGAAAGTCCATCTAGCGAAATGATTTCAATGTTTATATACAACAAATTAAAAGAAAGAGTCGTCCAACTTAGCAAAGTAACTGTTTGGGAAACTCAAACTTCTTGTTGTTCTTATTTTGAAGAAGAATAAAATTTAGCAAAAATTAAAAATTTACCCAAATAGCTTTTTTACAAAAAAGCATGCTATTTTTGCATTGAATATAAAAGAAAGGAATATTAATGAATTTTATACAAGCAATTTTAATGGGAATAGTGCAAGGATTAAGTGAATTTTTACCAATATCAAGTTCTGCGCACCTTGTTTTTACGTTAAATTTTTACAAAGTAATTAAAAATATTCCAATTGTACAAAGCTCTAATGAAGAAGTGTTCTTTGATATTATGGTTCACTTAGGAACATTAATTGCAGTATTAATATTTTTCAGAAAAGATGTGCTAAATATTTTAAAAGCAATGTGGCATGCTCTAAAAACTAAAAATTGGGACGATAAAGAAGCTAAATTGGGACTATTTATAATGGCTGGTACCATAATCACTGTAATGCTTGCTCTACCAATTAATGAAATTGCAGAAAAACTTGTATATACACCATCAATTGTTGGAATATTATTATTCATCACAGGTTTTACTCTTTTATACAGTGAATACAAATCTAAAAAACTAGAAGAAAAAAAAGAAGAAGTATCACTAAAAACATCAATTTTAATAGGTTTAGCTCAAGGTCTTGCAGCTTTACCAGGATTTTCTCGCTCCGGTTGGACAATTGCAACAGGTCTTTTTTGCGGTTTAGATAGAGTAACAGCAGCAAGATATTCTTTTTTATTAAGTATACCAATTATTCTTGGAGCATCTATGGTATATCCACTTATTAAAATAGATATTCATGAAGCAATACAATATAATTGGTCTGCAATAATTGCAGGAACAGTAGTTTCAGCAATTGTCGGTTATCTTTGCATAAAATATTTTATGAAATTTATATCAAGATTTTCTCTTGCAATATTCGGTTATTACTGCATTATAACAGGTATTGCAACCGCTGTATTTTTTACGATATTCGGTTAATAAATATATTGTTAAAAAATGTAAAATTGATTTAAAAACACTATCAAAAAATTATATTCACGAATCTTATATTAATACATCGATGAGTGTGGAGTAAAGATGATTTTACCTATTATTAATAATACTAACAACAAAATAAACTTTTCTGCAGATAAAGGCAAAGAAGAAAATAAAAAAGCACTTGATTATGATCATGATACTCTTTTAAAAAATAATTTTGCCACACGCACGCGTATAGGTATTGATAAGTTGACTAATGCTGCAACTCTATACCCTGCAAAAGGATTAAAAGGAAGTAAAAATGCCAATTTCTATGAATTTTTAACAATGGGTACAGTCCCTTATCTCATAGGTAGTGGAATGTTAATGGGAGTGTTTAACGCTGCAAATAAATATTTTGCACCATTCGCTAAAACAAAAGCTTCTGCGTTAGGCAAAAAAATGGCACTAGGAGTATTATTTTACGGACTTGCAAAAAATATTTCAAAATCATTTATAAGTAAACCTATCAAAATGATGACAGGTATTGATACAGAAAGGCCTTATGCAAAAGTAATTTATGAACTTCCTGAAGATGTAAATGATACAGATATTACAAGCATTGAATATCATAAAGTTTTTGAAAGCGTTGAATTTCCTCGTTGGGATTTATTATATGGTGATGAAGCAAAGGGTGAAAAAAGAAATTACAGATATGACAAAATTGCAAAAAGATTAGGCATGGGTAAAGATTTGAAAGATTCTGATCAAGAAGTAAAATCCAGAATTAAAGAAATAATAATCAAATCAAGCTTGGCAAAAAATATTTCTTCATATCTATGGGCAGCTACCGGAGTAGCTCTTGCATTCCAACAACCTTGGGAAAACTTCTTCAATGTAATGACTTTTAAATTCTGGAAAGGTAAAGAATTTACAAATTCAATAAAATCATTCGGAAGAAATTTTGTAAAAAGTGCAAAAACATTATTTAAAGGAGAAGGAACAGGTATAAATAAACATGCCGGTAAGATTTTATTAGGTGCAGCAGTTCTTTCATCTGTACTTGGGGTAATAAATGCAATGTCAAGTTCTCAAAAACCATCAAAAGTGGATGCTGCTGATGTAATCAAAAAAGACGATAGGTACGTGGTAAACTAATATGACAACAAATTTAATTAAAAATTACATAGCAAGCAAACCTTTAAGCGGATATAAATCACAACAGCAAAACAACCAAACTACGATTGTAAATTCGCCTAAAAAACCAATGCCAAATTTTGATATCCAACATGAATTGGATAACAGAACGTTTATAAAACCTTTAAAAGGTAAAGGCAGATTAGTCAGCGGAAATATATTTAATGCACCTGCTTTAATGGTAAAAGATGGCATCTATGATGCCAAAGCTCTAAAACACGCAATTAAAGGGGAAGCAAACGACCACGAATTAGGTAAAATTAATGATATTGGTTTAAAACTCGGGGGACTTGCAATTGCAGGATATTTATTTACAAGAAAACAAACTCCTATGACAAAGGGAATGGAATTTGTAGGACTTGGTTCTTTTTTAGCCTCAATGGCTATATGGCCTAAAATTGCAATTCAATTACCAGCATATTTAATCCATGGAGTTAACGTTCAAAAAGAATATGAAGACAGTTTTGGCAGAAAAAAACCATTCTATCAAGATCCTCAATTTATTCCTTGGGACTTGTATTCAGATGAAGAAATTCAAAAAATAGGAAATAGATTAGGTGTCGATAAAAATATTCCTAATAGACGAGATGCAATTCAAGAAAAAATGAAAAAAATTGCAATTCAAAATAATACTTTATGGATGCTATCAGCAGGTTTTGCAACTCCGGTTATGAGTGCACTAATTTGTAACCAAGCAGAACCTTATCTTGCGAAATACTTAGATAATTTACAAAATAAAAAAGCTGACAAAATTTTAAATAATATAGATAAATATGCAAAAAAATATCAAGATAATGCCGTAAGTAAGGATTTTGAAAAAATTATTGCTCTATATAAAGATAAACCTATTGATAAAAAATTAGAAAAACTTATATTAGAAACTTTTACAAATGGCATAGATTTAGTAACAGCAGATAGTATCGAGAAAGATTTAAAAGGAATTATGCATAACCAAACATTCCTAATAAATGATGATACTGTAAAATCAATTACAAAAAATATAAATAAAAAATTTGAAAATAAAAACTTTAATAATGAAACTTTAAAACAAATATTACCTGATTATGATTCTTTATATAAAATATTTAAAGATAATAATTATCTAAATACAAACATTAAAAAATCAGATTTCAAAAATATTACAGATAAAATTATTTTAGCAGTTCAAAAAAACGTTAATAATTATAATAATAATGTTCCGGAAAATCAAAAACTTGATTTAACATATATTAAAAAACTAATAATTAGTAACAAAGAAAAAGATCATCCGATAAAAACAGCCTTAAAGAAATTTACTGGTAGTATGCTTAATACAACAACTATAGAAAAATTAAGGAAAGCCGCTACTATAATAGATAATTTCAATGCTAAAAAATCAGTCTTAGATAAATATGCATTGATAAAAGTAGGCTCTGCCCCAGAAACAGTTGCTGCAAATTATTGGAATAACACTTCAAAATCACTATTAAAAATGTTTGGAATTAATCAAAAAGAACTAGAAAAATGTGGTTTTGACAGAAACATAATGGGAAATCTTGTAAGAGATAAAATTGAAAAAATAGTTTCAAATGATAGTTCTTACAATACATTAATGGATTCTTTAGCTGGAAAAATTGCAGAATTAGACACATTAATCAAACCTAGTGATATATCTGTACCAATTCTAAAAAATACAGATAACTTAAATGAGGCACAAAAACTGGCATTAAAATCTAATTACGAAAATCAAGTAGACACCATATTCAATGAATTTGCAGATTCTATAAACGAATTAGGATTCCATAAAACATCAAGATCTATTGTAGGAATAAACGGAAATGATAATGTTGGAACTCTTAAAAATATTCAAAAATCATATGTATCAGATAGATTATTAGGAATAAAAAGTTCTTTCTTAAGATTATACAATACACTTTTCTATTACAGACAAATATCTAAAAGAGCTAATGAATTAGAACCATTAAATAGATATTCAAGAGAAGGAAAAGAAGAACTGATTGAATTTGGAAAACAATTTACAATCAATGGTCACTCTTCTGATTTCGCAAACAAATTCTACATGGCAAGAAACCCTCATCCTTCAGCTGATAACAGTCCATTAGAAATTAAAGATGGAAAAGTTATTAATAAATATTATGGTAAAACTCAAGAATTAATAGATATTCCAAATGAGAAATTCTTCTACCAAGATATCATGCGTATGCTTTATGAAACACCTTTAGACAAAGAAACAGAAGCTATTGCAGACAAACATTTAATTAAAGAAGAATTAATCAATTATAGAAATCTAATTTTAGATAAAATTGGTGGAGAAAAGAATTTTGCTAAACCTCGTCATAGAATAAGACCTGAAAATAAAACAGGATCAGAACTTAAATTCTTATTAACAGGCATTGCGACAGATGAATTGTTCTATAAAGCTGGGCAACAGGCTTACAATACAAATAAATGGTTAAAAATGTTCGGAACAATAGGTGCTGTCACATTAGGAATAACAGTTCTTGCACAATTCTTCTTTGGAAAAACAAAATCACCTGAAAAAAAAGGTAATTAACAATGATAAATTCAACAAACTTACTAACATTAAAATTACACAATCTGAATAAAACTGAGAACCAAACTAATCAAATCTCAGCAACAACTTCACCTGCAGCAAAAAAAGAGATTAACTCTGGCTTGTTAAACGCATACCTCAATAATATTGCATTAATCAATGCACCTGCTGTAAAAAAAGTTGAAACAACTCCAAAAATTATAAATTATCATAATGATTTAAGAACATTATTTAAAAATAATCAAGCTAAAATACTTGCAATTGTTCCAAGAACTTTTAATGCAAAAGACTTAAACGGCAATGATTACATTGACGGGAATGAACAACATGGAACATTTCTTAATGCAATTGAAAGACTTGATGAAGTAAAAGCTGCAGGATTTAATACATTCCATGTATTACCTGTAAGTACCCCTGGAAAAATAAAAGCAATGGGCACAGCAGGTTCTGTATATGCACCAAAAGATATGCTTGAAATTGATCCAATGTTAATAGATAAAAATGATCCAAGAAGTGATAAAGAACAATTTAAAGCATTTATAGATGAATGTCACAAACGTGGAATAAGAGTAATGCTTGATTTACCAAGTTGTGCTTCTTATGAAATGTTTTTAAACATGCCAGAATTAATGGCTATTGAAAAAGATGGACTTGCAAAAACTCCTCAAGGTTGGAATGATATTAGAATGCTTCAACCATG
>CALVEU010000045.1 GCA_944326635.1 Candidatus Gastranaerophilales bacterium
TTATATATTTTTCTGCATCTGCCGGTTGAAATGCATTAATAACCGCTTTAGCCACCTCTTTATTATCATTATAAATTAAACATTCGAATGAAACAAGTTCGTTGTCTCCGTATATTTCTTTTGCTGTGATAGTATATGTTTTACCGTTTTCAAATTTTTCTAATGAATTTTCATATAATCGTGTTCCAAGTAGAAAACCGATTTTAGGTATTGTTTCTCTGGCTTTAAAATATGCATAACAGCCTATGGTCTGAGCCATAAATTCAATTCCGACAAGCGGGGAAATTCCGTTAATTTCTTTATCAAAGAATATTTTATTTTGATTTATTGTGACAGAGGCTTTTGCAAATTGGTTTTTCATATCAATTTGCAAGATGTCGTCAATTAAAATCATTGGTTTTTCGTGAGGTAAAATATTTGATAAATTGTATTTTACTTCTTTATTTTTTTTATTTTCTTTATTTTCTTTTCCTAATATGATTACTGCATTTGTTCCGCCAAATCCGAATGATGTACACATGCATGTATTTATTTTTCCATATTCGGTATTTTCATTTACTAAATTAATTTTAGGTAATTTATCATCATATTCACCGTCAAATTTGTGGATTGGTAATTTTCTTTTGCCTTTCAAAATTTCATAGCAGATGAATGTTTCAATAGAAGCAGCTGCACCAAGACAATGACCTGTAATTGTTTTTGTTGAACTTGCAGGAACTTTATCTTGGAAAATTTTATAAATAGCGTTTGCTTCCATTAAATCATTTGAAATTGTACCTGTACCATGGAGATTTATGTAATCAATGTCATTAGGTGACAATTTTGCTTCATCAAGAGCTTTTTGAATTGCGATTGATGCTTGAGTCCCTTCAGGGTCAGGTGTTGCAGAATGATAAGCGTCAGAGGTTTCACCGATTCCGAGAATTTTTATCCCGTTAGATTTTTTAGTTAGAAGAAACAGTGCTCCGCCTTCGCCAAGACTTATGCCGTTGCGATTTTTGGAAAATGGATTTGTTTTTTCATGTGATAAAACTTCAAGAGCGTGAAATCCATATGTCGGCATACTTGCTAATGTATCCACTCCGCCTGCGATTACAGCTTTGCAGACATTATTTTCTAAAAGTCTTATTGCTGTTGCAAAGGCTTTAATCCCTGATGTGCAGGCTGTTGATACGCTGGCTGCATAGTTTGTTGTGCCTAAATACCATTTTAAAAATTCAGCAGGGTTGCCAAGTTCTGCATGGTGTTTGTTTTCTGTTGTTTCGTATTCTTCTATTCCTGAATTTGTAGTTCCTATTACAATCCCGATTTCTGATTTTTCGTATTCTGACAAATCAAGTTTGTCAACAAGAAATTTTAAAAGTCTGTTGCATCTCAAGTTATAGTTAGGTTCTTTGATTTGATCAAAATCTTTTTCCAATTTGCCGAAATAAAAATTACTGCCTTTAACGATTTTTTCATCAGGCGTTAGTTTATCAGCAAATAATGCACAGGCATCTGTAATATAAATCTCATTCATGATAATATGTTAGCATGAATGGAATTAATCTGGAATTTTTTATAAAAAAGATTTCTTATTCTGTCGGTGAAAATATTGATTTGTCACAAGTTCCGATGCTTATGAGGAGAAAATTGTCTCCTGTTGGAAAAATTGCATTGAGTACAATGTTAGAATGCTATGATGGCAGTGATGATTTAAAATTGTGTTACGCTTCTCGATATGGCGAATTAGAAAGAGTTTTAAAACTTATTAGACAAAAAAATGAAGAAAATGAAATATCTCCGACAGGTTTTAGTTTTTCTGTTCATAATTCTACAATCGGATTTTTTTCACTTTTGAAGAATTTGCATCATTCTTATAATTCTGTTGCTGCAGGGGAAGATACTTTCGCTTACGGACTTTTAGATGCTGTAATGAATAGAGGGAAAACTCTTTTTTGTTATGCAGAATCAGTTGACAGATATGAGAGTGTTTCAATATTAATAGATGAAAAAAACGGTGAGCGAGTAAGGCTAAAAAGCAATAATGAAAAATTGGAATCTAACAGTTTTACTGAATTCTTAAAGGGTGGTCGATATATTTGTCCTTTATTCATTATGGAGAGGATAAATGATTAGATTTTTAAGAGGTTTTGGCGTTGTATTATTATTTTCCATATTCGGAGTTTGCTCATTTTTTCTGGGTTTTGTAGTATTGCCTCTGCTGCAAATTTTTATGAAATTTGAAAAAACTAAGGATTCAGCTTCTCATAGTGATAGTGAAAATTCTATAAAAAACGATAAAGAAGACAAAAGAAAGCGTGAAAGATTTTCAAGATTAATTCATAAACTTTGGCATTTTTATACAAATCTTTTTATTAAACTCGGGCTTATCAAAATTGATTTGAGAAATTTTGAGCAGGTAAGAGGAAAAATAATAGTTTCTACTCACCCGACATTTATTGATATTATGATACTTATCGGGCTTTATGATAATTCTTTATGTTTAGCAAAAAAAGAGTTGTTGAATAATATATTCTTGAAAAATATTATAAAAAATGTTTATATCCCGAATAATGTTGAATTAGAGGAATTTAAAAAAATTTCTACTGAAGTATTAAATGATGGCTATAATATTATAATTTTTCCAACAGGCACAAGGACAGTAGAGGGTGAAGATTTGAAAATTCATAAAGGTGCAGCAGCATTGCAAATTGCATCAAGTGCAGATATTGTGCCCGTAACTATTAAATGCGATTACCCATTTTTGCAAAAGGGACAGCCGATATATGATGCTTCTGACAGATTAATTACTTATACAATAAGTCAGCTTGACCCCATAAAATTGTCTGATTTTGATGAAAAATCAGAAATTAAGCTAAGAAAAGAAATTTCTGAAAAAATCAAATTTGACTTTACACAAAATTAAAAATAATATGGGATATCTTGTCATTCTGAATTTATTTCAGAACCTTAAAATTATGTGAGACTCTGAATCAAGTTCAGGGTGACAGAGGTATATAATTCCCGTCATTCTGAATTTATTTCAGAATCTCAAAATTACATGAGACCCTTAATCAAGTTTAGGGTGACAAAAGTATACAATTCCCGTCATTCCGAATTTATTTCGGAATCTCAAAATTACATGAGACTCTGAATCAAGTTCAGGGTGACAGAGGTATATAATTCCCGTCATTCCGAATTTATTTCGGAATCTTGAAATTACATGAGACTCTGAATCAAGTTCAGAGTGACATAAGGTGAGTGACTATATATAGTGAGTTTCAATCTTAATTGCTACATAAGTTGATTATGAATTTGACTTTACTAATTAATTAAGTTATAAATATTAATATAGGTGAATTAAGATGTGCTTGGAAAATGAAATTAAAACTCTAATCATTGATTCGCTTGAATTAGAGGATATAACTGTCGATGATATTAAAGACGATGAACCGTTATTTATCAGCGGGCTTGGTCTTGACAGCATTGATGCGTTGGAACTCGGTATGGCATTAAAGAAAAAGTATAATGTTGATTTGAGTGACAACAAAGAAGAAAATAAAAAATATTTTTATTCAGTTAAAACAATTGCTGATTTTATAAGAAGTAAGGTTAGTTAAATGGCTAAAAAATACACAAGAGAACAAATTTTTGATAGATTAAAAAGTATTCTGGCTGATGATTTTGAAATTGAGCCTGAAAAACTTGTATTAGATGCAAATTTGTTTGAAGATTTGGAACTTGATAGCATTGATGCGGTTGATTTGGCTGTTAAATTGCAAGAATTCACTGAGAAAAAGATTTCTCCTGAAAACTTTAAGCAAATTAGAACAATTGACGATGTTGTATCTGCTATTGAAGAATTGCTGTAAGCTGACAGATTGGAAGGCAAGATGTCAGGCGGGCAAATGGGTTATATAAAGAAAATCAAACCTTTATTGCCGTTTGTCGGGACTTTGTTTATTGTTTGCCTTTTTCATTTTAGTAAAGTGTATGTTTTAAAATTTTACCCTGTCATTGTGAACAGTTTTATTTTTTGTGTATTTTTCTCATCGCTTTTTTGCAAAGAGACAGTAATTCAAAAAATTGCAAAAAAAATGGACGGTGAATTGTCAGAATTCTCCAGAAAGTATACAAGAAAACTTACTTATGTATGGTGTGTTTTTTTATTTATAAACTTGTCAATTTCTTTTGCAACAGTTTTTATGTCGCCGAAAATTTGGACCTTGTATAACGCTTGCATTTCATATATTGCCCTAGGTTTAATGTTCGGGGTAGAATATATTGTAAGAATTATTTTGAGAGCAAAATATGACAGAGGGTAAAAAAGGGAGCACAGCGACTGACTGGGGATATGACAAATTATAAGATAATCAACGAAGAGGGTAAAAAAACGTTTATTTTTAATACATCAGGTTCTACAGGTGAGCCGAAAATTATAGAAAAAAGCTATGAATGCGTTTTGAAAGAGGGGCAGGATTTAGCAAAATTGTTTAATTTCTCTGATGATACTGTATTTGTATCGACAGTAAATCCTGATTATATGTATGGCACTACTTTTACGGTTATGCTGCCTAGAGTTTTAGGTTGTGTTGTCGATGGTGAAAGAGTTTTGTATCCTGAAGATATTAAAGATTATGAGAATTATGTGTTTGTGTCGACACCGTCTTTTTTGGAAAAGCTCGCAAAATATAATTTCAAATTCAAACGTAAGCCAAAGATGATTTTTTCTGCAGGAGCTCCTTTAAATGATGAATTATTTGAGTATTTGCAAGGTATTTCAGAGGCTGTGACAGAAATTTACGGAAGCACAGAGGCTGGAGTGATTGCTTACAGGCAGTCTGCTAATGATAATTTACATTTTTTTGAAAATGTCCATTACAGTGACGGGAAAATTTTATCACCGTATTTTGATGAAGATGAATTGGAATTGAGTGACGAACTTGAATTTTTTGATGACGGTTTTAGGGTAAAAGGTCGCAAAGACAGGATTGTTAAAATTCAAGAGAAACGTATTTCTTTAAATGAGATAGAAAATATTTTAAATTCCGATGAATTTATCGAAAAATCATATTGCTTAAAGCTTGATGATAAATTGTGTGCAGCAGTTGTATTGAACGAAAAAGGCCGTAATTTTTTAGAAGAAAACAGGAAACTTGAGTTAGTTAAGAAGATTAAAAATAACTGGATTGCTTCGCATACGCTCGCAATGACAAAATATGAAAGAGTATTGCCAAAGAAATGGAGATTTTTGTATGGTTTACCGGTAAATGAAAGAGGTAAAACTGATTTAGCAAGAATTAAGGAAATTTTTAATACCAATGTGACATACCCTTATGTTGTTGACTTTAATATTAATGTAGATAATGCTTATTTGGATTTGATTTTCCCTAAAAACAGCAACTTCTTTGAGGGGCATTTCCCTCAAATGCCTATTTTACCGGGTGTTGTTCAATTATTTTTTGCAAAAGAATTTATAAAAGATGTTTTTCATCTTGATTTTGTTTCGCAAAAGGTTAAAAAAGTTAAGTTTTCATCAATAATTAGGCCTGATATGAAAGTCCGATTGACTTTATGCAAAACTGATAAATCTGTTGATTATAAGTTTACGAAAGATGAAGTTATTTTTTCTTCAGGGACTTTTGTTTTATAATAGTGCTATGAAAAATATTTTTGCAGAAACTTTTATTGATGTACCTTTTTATGATTTAGATCCTATGAATGTTGTCTGGCATGGCAATTATGTGAAATATTTAGAGGTCGCTAGGTGTGATTTGCTCTCAAAAATAGGTTATACCTATGATGATATGAGAATTGATGGAGTTGCTTATCCTGTTGCAACTATGGATTTGAAATTTATTAAATCGGCAAAATTTATGCAGAAATTAAAAGTTGTATCAACTATTGTGGATTATGAACCTGCTTTGAATATCAAATATGAAATTTATGATTGTGAAAGCGGAGAAAAAATCTTTAAAGCTAAGAGTATGCAAATATGTGTAAATACAGCGACAAGAGAGAGTGTATATACTGCTCCAAAAAGATTTGTTGAAAAATTGGAGGCTTATGCGTAAATTTTTAATATTATTGATTTCAATATTATGCGGAATAAATTTGTGTTTTGCTGTCGAAGATGTATTTAATCATCTTTCTACAAGCAAAGCAATAGCTCAGCAGATGCCAAAGTTAGGGGATGCATACTGCAAATTTACCCAAGAAAAAAGAATTGGAGAAACTGTTTTGAAATCAGGCGGAAACTTTCAGTTTATAAAAAATAAAGGTGCTATTTTTGAAACATTATACCCGATTAGATCTACTGTATCTTATACATCTTCTCAAAACAAACAAATTAATGATATTATTGTCGCTATTTCAAATAAAAATTATTCTTATTTAGATAAGAATTTTAATTTATACTATGAAAAAACTAACGGCTTATGGACGATCGGTCTAAAGCCTAAAAAGGGTTCAGTTGCCTCATCTCAATTACATGATATTATTATAAAAGGTAAAGAGGATATACAAAACATAAAAATATCCACTATAAAAAACGGGGTTACGGATATTTCTTTTAAATGCGAAACAAATTAGAAAAAATTTTTAGAATATTATTTATTTTTATTCTTGTAATCTTGGGATTACTGGTATTTTTTAGGCCTGCATATACCGAAACTAACATTTTAAAAGCAATTTTTTCATCTTTGCAGGACAATATTTTGGTTGATTTAAGCAGTAAGTTTTCTGCAAAAATTAATGTAATTGTAGAAAGCGACAGCCCTGAAAAGTCTGAAAAGATTGCCAAAACTCTTTATTCAAAACTTGATAAAACAAAGATGTATACATCTGATATGAATGTAAATGAAGTTTTGACAAATTACGAAAAATATCATAATAATTTGCTTTCCGGTAAAATGCGTATCAATTTAAAAAATAAGCAATACGATATTATCGAAGAAAGCGGGCTTGAGACTTTGTATAATCCGATAATGCCTCCTGTGGGTTCTATTGAAGAAGATCCGTTTTTGCTTTTAACGGATTTTGTGATGAATTTATCACCAAATAAGCAGGTAAGTAATTTCACTCCGTTTGAGTATAGTAAAGATGGCGAAAATTCAAAATTTTTCAGTATCATAATGCTTGATGTAGATAGTGATATTGCGCTTGCTCCTACAATTTTAAATGCTCAAGTGAAAAAACTTATTTCAATAAAAGATGAATTGTCAAAAGACGGTGTAAAGATTTATCTTACAGGTGCACCTATTCATTCTTATTATGCGAGCAGTCATTCAATATTTGAGATTAATTTAATTTGTATTTTATCTACATTATTTGTAATTGGGCTTGTATTCTTGTATTTTAAATCCTTTAAGCCATTATTACCTATGATTTTAAGTATCGGGCTTGGAATTTTCTCTGGATATTGTATGACGTCTTTAATTTTTAGAGATATACATATTCTGACATTTGTATTTTCGACAACTTTGATAGGTATTTGTGTCGATTATTCTTTGCATTATTTTGTCTCAGACAAAGGCGAAGATACAATCGGGGAGATTTTTAAGAGCTTAACTGTTAGTCTGCTTACAACTGTGAGTGCATTTATTGTTTTGTTATTTGCAAATTTTATATTATTAAAACAAATTTCTGTATTCACAATTACAGGACTTACGGTTGTATATCTTTTTGTTGTTCTTTTTTATCCTTTGTTACCTAAAAATTTTGTGTTTGAAAAACGTGAAATAAAACCTTTTAATATTCCTCAAAAATGGGGTAAAATAGCTGTTTATGCGGTTTGTGCAATTGCAATAATAGGACTTTTCAGAACACATTTTGATGACAATATAAAAAATATGTATGTGCCGCCAAGAGATCTTATGAATGCAGAAAAACTATTTGGTGAACTGGCTGGTACAAATGGTGATACCTCAATTTTTGTTGTTAAAGGGGAAAATCTTGAGGATTTACTCCAAAAAGAAGAAGCAATAGAAGATAAACTTGATTTAGAAAATATCGAGTATCAATCACTAAGTCGCTATATTCCATCTGTTAAAAGACAAAAAAGCAATCAAGCTCTGAGAAAACAGTTATATAAAGATAGAATTAACAGTTATGCTGTTTTTTTACCGCCTGTACAGCGTGTAAAGTTAATTAATCAAGATTATAAAAACGGATTTTTAACTTTAAATAATGATTTTGAATTTTTGAAAAAGAATTTTTTAATAGATAAAAACACTTCCATAATTGTTGTCTATGATTACGATGGCGGAGAGATTAATAATGCACGTTTAATCAATTTCCAAAAAGATATTTCAGCTCAAATAAAAAAATGCAGAAAGATTTGTTTAGGTCTGCTTTTACCTATTTTCGGAATGTTGTATTTAATTCTTTCAAAAATATATGATTACAAATCAGGATTTAACATCATACTTCCGTCTATTTTGTCAGTTGTATTTGTTTTTGGATTTCTTGGGATATTTAGTATTGATTTAAATCTTTTCCATTTGCTTGCAATGTTTTTGATAACCGGTTTTGGACTTGATTATTCGGTATTCAGATACAATAATGCCGGGAAAGCAGGTGATGCAGTTTTATTGTCTTGTTTGACAAGTGTATTTTCTTTTTCACTTCTTGCCTGTGCAGGATTTAAGTTGATTAGTTCTTTAGGAATTGTATTAGCACTTGGACTTTTGTGTTCTTATATTTTTAGTTTAATATTAATAAAAGAAACAGCAGAGAAAAAAGAAATTTGATATAAATAAGGTAAAAAAAATGAAGTATAGAAGAATTAAAAGACACATATCACCACAAGTTAAAGCTTTATCTGAAGCTCAAAAAATTGCATTTGCACCATTAACTTTTCAAGCTGTCGGAGCAATGTTAAATTTTGGAATTTTAGATTTTTTAGATGAAAATCCTTCTACTGTTGAGCAAATTATTGAAAATTGTAATATATCAAAATATACTGCAGAAACCTTGTTAGAAGTTGCATCAGCTTGCGGGATTGTTATTAAAACAGGTGATAAGTTTGCAAATTCTTTAGTCGCTTCAGCATTTTTGCATAACGAAATGACAAAGGTTAATTTCAATTTTGTAAAAGATGTATGTTATCTTGGAGCTTCTGAACTTGGGGAATCTTTTGTAAAAGAAGAACCTGTAGGGTGTCATAAATTTATCGGGAATTATGAAACTATTTATAATGCTCTTCATAAATTGCCGATTGAGATGAAAAAAAGTTGGTTTGATTTTGATCACTACTATTCAGACAGATGTTTTGAAGAAGTTTTAAAAATTATTTTTGAAGATGAGCCTGCAGAAATTTTTGATATCGGCGGGAATACCGGTAAATTTGAGAGAGCTTGTTTGGAATTCAATAAAGATTGTATTGTCAATATGATTGACTTGCCTGAAAATATTGAGGTAGCTAAAAATCATTTGCATAATGACAGATTAAAATTTCATGGTGTTGATGTTTTGAAATCTCAATTCCCAAAAATTTCAGGTGCGGTATTTATGAGTCAGTTTTTAGACTGTTTTTCAGAGGAGCAGATTATTACGATTTTAAAGAATATAAAAAATGCTATGACTGCTGATACAAAAATATTTATTTTAGAACCTTTCACAGATAGACAATTATTTGATGGTGCTACATATTCACTTGTTCATATCTCATTGTATTTTACTTGTATGGCTAACGGAAAAAGTAAAATGTATTCTGAAAAAAGAATGATTGAACTTATTGAAAAAGCTGGACTAAAGCTCGATAAAAAACATGAAAATATCGGAATTCACGATTATACTCTTTTATCGTGTGTAAAATGCTAAAATATAAATTGATTGGAGTGTAATTTGTCAGAGAATTCAGAGAATAACGAATTAAAATGGTATGAGGTAAAAGAACAAGCAGCAGGGCGTAAAAGGCTAATGCTGTTATGGTATATTTACAATATTGCAGGTAAAGCTCCTGTTAAATTCATTGTATTTTTTGTAACTCTTTTTGCTTTTTTAGGAGCACCTGAAATTAGAAAATGCTCTCAAAAATATTTGAAAATTGCGACAGGTAAAGGTGATATATTCTCATCATTCAGACATTTTTTAAATTACTCATACAGTCTTGTGGATAAAATTGAAATGTTTACGGATAATTTCAGTTTTAAGAATATATTTTTTGCTGATGAAGCAGAAAAAAAAGTTTTTTATGATGATTTGCTGGATAAAAAAGGTATTTATTTTTTATGTTCACATCTTGGAAATGTCAATGCTATGAGAACATTTTTCCGCTCAGGTGAAGTTATTGACGATACAAGGGTGAATTTGTTTTTGGAAGGAAATCAATGCAGTATATTCAAGAATTTTTTAAACTCAATTTCTTCAAATAATCCTATCACTGCTTATCCTGTTGAAAATATTGATGTTACAACATCAATAGAGATTAAAGACAAACTGGATAAAGGCGAAGTCCTTTTTATTGCTGGAGATAGAGTTTCTGCTCATAATAAAGATGCTGTATTCCAATCTGATTTTTTAGGTAAAAAAGTTTCGTTCCCGATTGGAGCTTTCAAATTCGGGCTTATGCTTAATTCTCCTATTTATTTTATAGCCTGTACTTTGGAGGAAAACGGAAAATATTGTATTCATTTGAAAAAATTTATATCTGAAGGTACTAGAAAAGAAAAATTGGAAAAATTGAAATCAGAATATGTTGAATTTTTGGAAGTTTTGACTAAAAAATATCCGTTACAATTCTATCATTTTTATGATTTTTTCTGTGATAAAATTTGAGTATGATTAAAACTGTAATTTTTGACTTGGACGGAACTTTACTAAATACTTTGGAAGACTTGAAAAATGCAACAAATTTTGCTCTTTCAGAATTCGGCTATCCTAAAAGATCACTCGAAGAAATTAGGTGTTTTGTGGGGAATGGAGTGAAAAAACTTATCGAAAGAGCTGTTCCTGATAGTTGTGAAAATGTTGATGAATGTCTTTGCGTTTTCAAGAAAAATTATTCTGAAAATATGTGTAATAACACTGTTCCCTACAATGGTATCTTAAAGATACTAAAAACTTTACATGATGATGGTGTCAAAATCGGCGTGGTATCTAACAAATTCGACTCTGCCGTTAAAGGATTATGTAAAAAATATTTTGGTGATTTAATCGATGTAGCTATAGGTCAAGCTGATGATGTACCTAAAAAACCCGCTCCTGACGGTGTGTTTAAAGCTATGAAAGAATTGGGTGCAGACAAACATTCTACAATTTATGTTGGAGATTCTGAGGTTGATGTCGAAACTGCTAAAAATTCAGATTTGCGCTGCATAGGAGTTTTATGGGGATTTAGAGACCGTAAAGATCTGGAAGGTGCAGATTTCATTATAGATAACCCTTGTGATATAATAAATTTAATAAGGAGTTTGTAATGGAAAAATTGTCTGTAAGTTTAGAAGATTATATTGAAGAAATTTACAATCAGGTGTTAAAAAACGGTCAAGCTAAAGTTACTGCTATTGCTTCTGCTTTGGATGTAAAAAAAGCTTCTGTGACAGGGGCTTTGAATATTTTAGCTGAAAAAAAACTTATTAATTACGCTCCTTATGCCCCTATTACTTTAACAAGTGCTGGGGAAACTATTGCTAAAAGTATTTTGTTGAAACATGAAAATTTGTCGAAATTTTTTATGGAAGTTTTGGGAGTAGATAAAGAAGAAGCACTTGAAACAGCTTGCAAAATGGAGCATATAGTATCTGATAAATTGTTTGAAAATATGGTGAAATTAACAAATTATATTAAAAAATCAGATATAGATTTGAAAAAATTGTATAAATAATTAAATAAATTTAAAAAATAAAATTGTTTGTATTGCTTCGTATACGCTCGCAATGACAAAGTCTATCCCACGGTCATTCCGAACTTGTTTCGGAATCTCAATTTACTATTTAGATCCTGAACTAAATTCAGGATGACAAATTTAATAGTCATTTAGAGGGCTTGTTCAGAAAGAATTCGGCTTTTACAACAATAAAATGCAATTGGCTGGATTGCTTCGCATATGCTCGCAATGACAAAGTCTATTACACAGTCATTCTGATCTTGTTTCGGAATCTCAATTTCATCTTGAGATCCTGAACTAAATTCAGGATGACAAATTTAATAGTCATTTAGAGGGTTTGTTCAGAAAGAATTCGGCTTTTACAACAATAAAATGCAATTGGCTGGATTGCTTCGCATATGCTCGCAATGACAA
>CALVEU010000046.1 GCA_944326635.1 Candidatus Gastranaerophilales bacterium
TCAGGGTCTTCAGTTGGTTCAATTTCTCTTGTTACGTCTTTGAATGCTTGTGTTGCGTATAATCTAACTAAATCTTCTTTTAGTAAATTTTCATTATAAATTTGTCCGGGTTCAGTTAGGATATTTCTTTCAATTACATAATCTTTTGTTTTTTCGTTTCCAGAAATTAAAATTCTGTTTATAGTACCTTCTTTGATACTGATATTTACAGTTCCGTCAGGATCATCTGATACTGAATCTATTCTTGCAAGAATATATCCTTTAGAACTGTAGCAATCTTGAATTTTTGCTATTGCCTCGTTAATTTCTGAAATATTTTGAGGTTTGCCTTTCATAGGTAAAAGGTAGGTAAGAATTTCGTCTGTAGAGATTACAGTATTACCTTCAATTGTAAAATCTGTAACTGGAGCATTTTCTTCTAAGACAATTTTTAAGGTAATACTTCCATCAGAATTGTTTACGGGGATAGCTTTCATGTTTTCTGTGAAATAACCTAATTGGTAGATTGCTTTTAAGTCTCTTTGAATTAATTCTCGGCTATATGCATCGCCTTCTTGAAGTTTCATTTGTTGAAGGATAAGAGATTTATCGATAACATTATTACCTAAAATTTCGATAGTTTTAATGGTTCTTTTATCAGAAGTTGAGTTTGATTTTTTTACAGTCGCAGTTTCTGTTGGAATTATGTTTTCAACAGATGTTTGAGTAGCACTAGGTGTTTGGAGGTCATGAACTTCAGCGTCTTTTTTATTTCCCCAAAAATTTCCTTTTGCAACGCTCTGAAGTGGACACATCATAACCAACAACAGGGCTATTAAAGATATATATATTTTCTTTTGTGATTTCAAAAAATCTCTACCTTAAAAACTTCAATAATACTATCCTAAAAATATTATATCATAAATTAAAAAAAGTGGAATACATAAATTAATTTAAACATTTTTTGTAAACATCATTTTTATTTAATCCATATAATTCAGATAAAATTATTGATATTTCTTTTGCTTTAAAGTTTTTCAATTTTAAGATGGATATTTTTTCATCAATATCTATGTCATCTGACTTATTTTCATCTCTGAATACAAGTCCTACGATTTCACCTTTTAGTGTATTATTTTTAAAATATTCGATAACTTTTTCTGTATTATCGATTACAATTTCTTCGAAAACTTTTGTTAATTCTCGACCTATTGCTACTTTTGAATTTGGTCGAATTTCTTTTATAATTTCTAAACTATTTAAAATTCTGTTTGGAGAATCATAGAATACTAAATCTGTTTTTTTGTATTTTTTTAATAGATTTTCTATTTGAGATTTTGTTCTAGGTAGGAAACCTGCAAACGTAAAATCTTCTCCAGCTCTTGGAACTTGAGAAAGGAATGTTGCAACAGCATTAGCCCCAGCAAGAGCAGTAACTTTATAATTATTTTTTCTTAATTCCTCAACTATTACAGCTCCAGGGTCGCAAAATAATGGGGTGCCTGCATCTGATACAAGTGCGATTTTTTTGCCTTCATTTAGTTGATCTAGAAAATAATTTATTCTTTCTTTTTCATTAAATTTATGATAAGAAATACATTTTGTTTTTATCTCAAAATGGTTAAGCAATTTTTGTGTAACTCTTATATCTTCACATGCTACTATGTCTACTGTATTTAAAACTTCTATTGCCCTTTGTGTGATATCTTTAAGATTTCCTATTGGAGTTGGAACTATATAAAAATCATATTCTTTCATAATTTAGTTAAATCTCGCTTCCATATCTTTTTTTAGTTTATCTGTAATTTCTCTATAATCAATAGTAACAGGAGTTGGTTTTGATGTTTTTATTATATCTAAAAATATTTTTGCATTTTCTGGTTGTTTATTATCTAAAAAATACTTTGAATTTGCAGCGTCTTTTCTAGCTGGAACTATAAGTCCGCTTTGGGCAAATTTTTCACTGCTTTGTCTTGAAGATAGATAATTAACAAGTTTTATAGCTTCAGGTTTATGTTTTGATGATTTTGCAACTGACCAGCCTGATGCATCTAATTGTACAACGCTTCCACAAGATCCTTTGGGAAATTGTGCAATATCCCAGTTAAATTTTGCTTCTTCTCTTAATTTTGGTACCATCCAGCGACCTGATAAATACATTCCTAGTTTTTCTTGTAAAAACATTTGTGCCATTGTAGCGCTTGCACTTTCTGATTTAAGTGGAGCTGTATGGTATTTTTTTCTTAAATCTGCATAAAAATTAATTGAATTTTGGCTTTCTTTTTTGTTTATTTCTTCAGGTAAAATGCCTCCACAGTTGCTCATAAGGTATGGAAGATAAAATAGAGGATCTTCTTCAAAGCTAATTCCAAAAGTATTTTCGTTAGTTAATTTTTTGCTAATTTCTAAAAAATCATTGAATGTCCAATTTTTATCAGGATATTCGATTTGTTTTTTATCAAATAAATCTTTATTATAATAGACTACAAGATTTGAGACATCTCTAGGTATTGCGTATAATTTCCCTTTCCAACTTAGAGCTTGTATTGCTTGTGGATAAAAACTTTCATCTGCAGATAATTCTTCTAAAAGATTTGCATTTGCATAAATTGGTAAGTATAAATTGTTTATAAAAATTACATCAGGAGCTTTATTTGAGGCAAAGAGCAAATGAATTTTTTGAAAATAATTTTGCGGGATATGCATAAATTCGATTTTTATATCTGGGTTTTCTTTTTCAAATTCTGATAACAATGGTTTCAAGATATCAGTTTCAGATTTTGAACCCCAGCTTGCAAATTCGATTATTGTTTTTGTTTCTTTTTTTGCGCAACCACAAAATGATATGCAGCATATGAAAAGAGTGCATAATATTAATTTAATTCCAGCTCTCACTATTTCTTACCCGTTATAATTCAATTAGTACGCCCATTTTATCATTGTTTACTTCTACAAGAGATTTGAAGCCTTCGGCTTTTACCATATAAACATTTGCATTGTCATGTCTTACTTGTATTGGGCTTGTTACGTTTTTATCAAATTTTTTCAATACAAATACTTCGTCATTAACTTTTCCGATTAATGCAGATTTGCCGTCAAGATTTACGATGTAAAAACCTTTGTTATCATCTATATTAAAGCCTGATTTTACAATTAGTCCGTTAATATATGAAGATTTTGTATCGTTATGCAATTTTGTAATAGGGTTGGTTTGTTTGGTATTTGATAATACAGTTTCTTCTTTTTTAGGTAGTGGAATATCAAATTTAGGTATTGGTTTATTATTATTTATTGGATTTGTTGTAATATTTTGTTTGATTTCTTTTACAGATTTTTCTTTATCAACAATTGAGAAAAATTCATCAATTGATGACATAATATATTCTGAAGGTTTAAATTTCATTTTTATACCTCTGTTTTCTACATCTTCAACTTTTAAATTTGCATCTTTAAGACTTCTTCTGTTAGAATGCAACAAAGATTCTCCTAATTCAATATTTTTTTGTTCGTGGAGAGGAATTTCTTTTTCGTATTTTTTGAATCTGCTTTTTATTTTGTCTCTGCTTGTAATGTTTAGAGATGTTTTGCGAGAATCAAAAGCTTTAAATTTAATTGTTTTTTGAATAGCATCTTCTTCATTTTGAACTTCAATAATTTCTGGTTTTATTGAATCGTTAGATGAATTGTAAGCAGTTTCTTCTAACATTTGTTCAAGAGCTTTGCGTTTTTGTTCAATAACATCATTTTGTACAGGTTCTGCAGGGGTTTTAATGAATGTATAGTGCCCTTTGTTATTAGCTCTTGGTACAGGTTTTGCTGATTCGTCCAAATATCTTTGGTATTTTTCTTGCCAAGATAATTCAGAGTTATTAACTATATTATTGTATTTTACAGTGTTCAAAATAGGAGGTCTTTTAGCCAGATGATCAATAAAAGACTCCTTTAATTCTTTTGATTTAACTAAAGATGCTTTGATTAGGTTAAGTATAAAAATAAAGCCTAAAATTGGTAATAGTCCAAATTTTATAGGTTTAGGCAGATTTGAATTTTTAAAAGCTATTAATTTATTTTTAATTTTTTCTTTTATTGATAAATTTCTTTCAATAGGCAATTCACTAATATCTTTTACAGGTTCATCAAAAGTTGTGCCTGCAACAGTATTAGTGTTGGATAAATTTTCTTGAGGAGCTTGTTCTAGTTCTTTTTGTAATTTTGTTTCTTGAATAAGTTCTGCTAAATATTCTTTTCTAAGTTGTCTGTCTGTTTTTTCTGGATTTATTTCTTTTAATTTAATTTCAGGTTTTTCAATTTTGGGTTTTTCCTGAATTTTTTGGATTTCATTTTTAATTGGAATAATTTTTTCTTGTTTTGTTTTTTGTGTTGTTGTATTTTTAATAGATTTTTCTTGAGTTTGTTTATTTACACTTTTACTTTGAACAGCTTTATTTACAGTAACTTCTGTTTTTTGAACAGATTTTTGTGGTTGATTTGCAGGTTTTGCAATATTATTTTTTACTGCATTTGCTTGAGCAATAAGAGTTTTATATTCTTTTTGCTCAGCTGTTACAGGAGAACTTTTTTGAGTATTTGTTTTAATATCAAGGGGTTTAGTTGTAATAAGAGTAACTTTAGTATAACCACCATTTGTATCATTAACTGTTTTTACATCAACATTTGATACAAGATCTTTTACTCCTGTAAGACTTGAACTGCTGTATCCGTTTGATTGTACTTTAGGGATAAGAATTACATATTTATTATCAGATTTCTTTCTAACTAGTACGTTGTCATTATAATTGTTTGAAGTAAATAAAGTTACATCAACAGAACTATTAGAAGATCTTTTTAAATCCAATTGAACAAGGTTGTTATTTTCAGCATTTGCAAATGTCTCTGACACAGGAGCGACTGCAAGTGCAAGCAATAGTGCTATACCTACTATATTAGATTTTTTTAATACCATTTTCTACCGTTAAAAATTTTTCCCTATATTTATATATAATACTTTGACAAAGAAAAAATTGCCACTTTGTTAAAAAAATATACTTTTTATGTTACAATTAGTTTATGAAAAGTGGTTTTACAGCAATTATAGGTCGTCCGAATGTAGGGAAATCTACATTACTTAATCAAATTCTTGGGCAAAAAATTGTTATAGCAACAGATAAAGCTCAAACGACAAGAAAAAGAATTAAAGGTATTTATACTACAGAGCAGGGGCAAATCGTTTTTATTGACACTCCTGGGGTGCATAAGCCTTTGAATAAATTGGGAGAGTTTTTGTTAGATGAGTCAAAAATGGCTGTGCCTGATGCAGAGTTGATTTTATTTCTTGTAGATGGGGCAGAACCAGCTGGTAAAGGGGATAAGTGGATTGCGCAAAATCTTTTGCAAACTGATATTCCTATAATTATAGTTATGAATAAAGTTGATAAATTGAAAAAACTTAATAAAGTTGAAGAAAATTTGTTAACATATAAACTTTTGTTTGAAAAAAATTACCCTGTTGTAAAAATTTCTGCAAGGACAGGTAGAAATATTGATACATTGATTAAAAATATCTATAAAAATCTTCCAGATGGGGATTTGTTGTATCCAGAAGATATTGTAACAGAAGAAACTATGAGAGATGTTACAGAAGAAATTATTAGAGAAAAGATCTTATTAAATACTTCAGATGAAATTCCTCATTCAGTTGCTGTAAAGATTGAAAGTTATACTGAAAGTGATGATATAGATAGAATTTATGCAACTATCTATTGTGAAACAAAAAGCCAAAAAGGAATTTTAATTGGTAAGGGTGGAAACTTATTGAAAAAAATAGGTATGGAAGCCCGTAAAGATTTAGAAAATATTGTTGAAAAAAAAGTGTTCTTAGGCCTTGAAGTTAAAGTTGAAAAAGATTGGCGTAAAAAACAAAGTGCTCTTAAAGATTTTGGTTATGAGCAAGAAAAATAGTTTTATACTTCCAAAACATTGAATAAATTAATATCATCATTATTGTTTGTTTTTGTTGTATTTATGATGTTGTCTAATTTTTTCATCGTTTTTTCAGTTGTATCTCTGTTTGTTCTCATTGCAACAAGCCAGTTTTCACCACCAATTTGTTTAAATCCGAGTTTAGAATATTTTGATACAGTATCAAAAGGTCCATTTAATATTGCTGTTAAATCTAAAATATTTGCTTTACTATTTAAAAAATCCGCAAACATTTGTTTGAATAATGTTTGCCCGGCAAGGGTTACTTTTTTCCCTGTTTCAATAGGCCAAGTACATATGCAGTCTAAATAATATTTATTTTTACCAGGCTGAAATGTTATAATTCCGCAGGGTTTCTTATTCTTAGCTGCAATTATGCATTTTCTATCTTTGTTTTGAGCTTTATCAAGTGCTAAATTAAGCATCTCCTGCCAACGGTCAAATTCAGCTTTAGTAATCCTTGAATCAGGCATTAATTCGTTCATTTTAACTGAATTTCTTAGTTTATTTAAAAATGTTTTATCTTTCTTTGTTATTTCAAATAAATCAATATTGGTTTCAATATTTTTTATACAGTTTGTTGATTTCGCAATATTTATTCCTGAAAAAGATTGTTGTGTGGGGTGGCTAAAATTATTTTTAATTTGCATATAAATAAACTATTCCTTTAAATTTACAAAAAAGGAAAATACTATGAATATAAAAAATTGCCTAATTTTTAAGATTATTTAAGAAAATATTTTTACCAAGGATAATCTTTTCTCATTTCCCATCCATCATTCATAATAAGCGCAGCGCACCAGTATCCTGCTTTTTGTTTATTGCAAGCATTACCGCTATTACCCTTAATATTATTTCTGTTATAAGTTCCATAATTCCATTCATTTGGAGTTCCATCAGCTCCTAATGGCTTTAGTCCGTATTGGCTTGAAAAAATGAATAAAAAGGTATCTTTACCTATTTGATTAGGTTTAGATAGCCCATTTGTGTCAATGCCAACCCAAATCGAGTTAGAATAATCATAATTCAAAGTTAATAACGTGCCATCTGTGAGCATAATATGATAACTTCTATTGTTTCCTGCGTATGTTGTTCCTATATAATTAGTTCCATTAAGCAGTTTTCTTGGGGCTATTTGCCATAATTCATTAGAAGTGTATTTATTTGTGTATTGAAAATAATTTTTAAAATATTTATTAAAGAAATCTTCCCCTGATGATATTGTACCCCAATATTGAATTTCTCCATTATCAAGTTCAGACATTCTTATTGCTTGTTGGACTATACTATAAGTTTTTTTAAGTCGAGTAGTAATTTCTTTTTTTTGATAATTCCCAATTAGTGCAGGCATTGTTAAAGCAGCTACTACACCAATTATACCTAAAGTGATTAAAACCTCTGCGAGTGTAAAACCTTTAGAACTGCTTACGTTTCGCGGGGGGGGGGCACTCTCAAAGCTTCTTGTTTAAACATTTTTCAACCTCCAAAAATTAATTACGCTTTTATTATTTAATATATTTCCAATTTTGTCAAGTTTAAAAGTTTAGATGTTCAATTTATACCCGCCGCCATAAATTGTTTCTATGTATTTTTTACCGTCAGCAATTTTATCTATTTTACTTCTTAAATGCCTTATATGAACTCTGATTGTTTCAATATCATCATCAGGAGCATATCCCCATATATCTTTCAAAAGCTGTGCTGATGATACCATATTCCCATGATTTTGGAACAGCAGATTAAAGATTTCAAATTCAATAGGGGTTAATTTAGTTTGTTTTTCGCCTATTTTAACACTGTATAATTCTGGTAAAAGAGTTATATCTCCCAGTGTTAGCAGTTCTCTTGTTGACGCACTTTCAGGAATTTGGCGAGTTCTTTTTAAAAGAGCTCTAACTCTCACTTGTAATTCTTCCATTTCAAAAGGTTTTACAAGATAATCGTCGACTCCGATATTAAATCCGTTAACTTTGTCATTAATTTGTGATAGAGCTGTAAGCATCAATATTGGAATATTTTTAGTTGCATCATTTTTTCTTATTCTTTGTGCAACTGTAAACCCGTCTACATCAGGCATCATAACATCTAATATTACTAATGCCGGTAATTCCTGTTTGCATAAAGCAAATCCTTTAACTCCGTCATATGCTTGTATAACTTTATATCCGCATAATTCTAAATTTACTTTTATAAGTTCATTGATTGCTATATCATCGTCGATTACAAGAATTTTATTCATATTTGAATTCTATATGCAAAATACAAAAAATACAACTCTATTTGTTAAAAAATATTAATAAAAATAGCTCTTTTGAATGATACATTATTACTTATTTTTAGGCATATTAAAAATGAAAAGATTTGTAAAAATTTTATTTTAAAGTGTAAAATTTACAAATTTTCTAATTTTTATTGTAATATGTTTATTGCGAAAGCAAAAATTGTAGTAGATAAGTATACATTTATGATAGGAGGCACATGAATTGGCAATAACATCACCTTTTACAGCGTTTAAGGAAAACGGTAAAAAAGAAATCCACTTAGGACAACACGTTTTAGCAGAATTTTTTGAATGTGATCCAAACACATTAAATAGTTTAGATAAAGTAGAAAAGTACATGGTGGATGCCGCCCTTGAATGTGGTGCTACTATTGTCCAAAAATGTTTTCATATGTTTAATCCATATGGAGTTTCAGGAGTTGTTATTATTTCTGAAAGTCATTTAGCTATACATACATGGCCAGAATTAGGTTATGCTGCAGTTGATTTATTCACTTGTGGTGACAAATGTGATCCAAAAGTTTCTTATGAATTCCTTAAAAAGAAATTTAATTCTAAAAAAGCAACTTTCTCTGAATTGAAAAGAGGGATTATTGATGAAGAAACTCTTAAAGTTGCTGAAAAACCATTTGAAATTATGCAGCAATTCGCTGATTAATAACTTAATGTAAAGTAAAAAATAGCAGAGAATTTTCTCTGCTATTTTTTTTATTTTATAAGTTTGTAAAGTACTTTGGATCACTTAAAGCTTTAGCTGTACATCCGGCACCATTCATATTACTTGTAGATGTTTGAGAACAATATTCGTCATTTTCGCTATAATAATCAGTACCTTTTGCTCCCATCGGAACCAGTATTCCTCCGGAATTTAGTTGAAACATAAATAAATCTTCTCCGAGTTTGTTAGGACCTTTTTTGTACCCGTTTACGTCTACAGAAATATAAGTTCTTGTGCTTACATTACCATTTTCAAAGAATATCATACTGCCATCTGTTAGAATAAATTGAGCATCATCAAAAAAGTTTAAACTAATATTACTTTTTCCGTTTAAAGTTTGATATGCTTTTGAACTCTTATTTGAATCGTTGTCACCTACATTTGAGACACATCCTGTTGCAATTGATGAATTATAGGCATAGCCGCAATCGTAAGCAATATTAAAATATTGCTTTATCATAGAGCTTAATTCTCCTGCTTTAAGTGTTCCATCTGCTTTTACCGGTTCTCCACTATCAGCTTGATAATGTAGAAGAGCTTGATTTATTGTTGATGCACCTTTTTTTAATCCAGCTTCAAGAGCTTTTGCTTTATTGTTAGCTATTATTGACGGGAGTGTCAATGCTGCTAC
The DNA here is from genome assembly GCA_944326635.1 of Candidatus Gastranaerophilales bacterium. Lineage (GTDB taxonomy): Bacteria > Cyanobacteriota > Vampirovibrionia > Gastranaerophilales > Gastranaerophilaceae > Stercorousia. The sequence continues at coordinate 9,589 of CALVEU010000046.1, forward strand.
AACACCTATAATTCCGATTGTAATTAGCACTTCTGCAAGTGTAAATGCTTTAATTTGTAGAATATTAAGTTTCATTTAATATATTCCTCCAAAATTTGAGTATTACTTATATATTATAAGCGTAAAACTTATATTTTGCAATATTAAATATGTGTTTTACCCAATGTTAAATATTCAAATAATTTATACAATATTTAAAAGAGGTAATAAATGGATTTAAAGAAAAATTTTGGGAAAAATTTACAGAAATATAGAAAATATAGAGGTTTAACACAAGAAAAACTTGCTGAGCTTATTGGGGTGGATGTAACTAGTATAAGTTCAATAGAAACAGGTAAATATTTCCCTTCTGCAGATAATCTATCTAAACTTGCTATGGTGTTACAGATACGTTTAAATGATCTTTTTGAGTTTGATTCTATGAATACAGAAGAAGAAATGTATAAAGATATTTTGAATATTATTGATTCGTTTAAGAACGATAAAAAACGTTTAAACTCTATAAGAGTATTTTTAAAATCTCTTATATAAATAATTTTAAATTATGTAAAAAATTTGACTTTATATCATGACATCGCGTTTTTCTTTTTGTATTATTTACCTAACAGGGGGTAGAAATGCCGGAAGATTTAATTGAAAAAAAATCTAATTTTGACTTAACATCAAGAAGTGCTTTTTCAAGAGAAGAAGAAGTGTTTACCTCTCGTTCTTATGCAGCTTTGTTGGCTAAGAATATAATACCTTATTCTCATAAAAAATTAGCAGATAATTATATAATCGTAAAACGTATTTTTAAATTCCAAGCAGTAATGCCTAGAATTACAAATGCAGAAAAAGCTCTTTTGGCTAAATATGATTTTAATACTCTAGAATTTACAACTGTAAAACAAATGTATGAAGAATTGGCTCTTTTGCAACAATGGTCTATGTCGAATAATCCGGATTTGAAACAAGATTCAGATGCAATTTTGGAAATTAGAACCAAAGAATTAAAATTTATAGTTGCTACTAGTTATGCAAGTATTTCAAATGAAATATATAAAGGTTATCTTGCTTTAGAGAACTATTTTATAGAAATTAGTAAATATAATGATTAGTTATTAATTTTAAATATTTTATAAAATAAAAAAGACCAATTTATTAATTGGTCTTTTTTATTGGTTAATTTTTCTTTTTTACTATGCTTGAGCTTCTTCTGTAGCTTGTGCAGCTTCAGCTTCTGCAGCAGCTTTTGCTTCGGCTTCTGCTTGAGCTTTAGCTTGAGCTTTTTTAGAAAGTTTAACTGTTTCTTTTTTTACATAGTTTAAAGTACCGTCTTCATTACAATTTTTGATTAAGTAAGCAACAGTTTCAGTAGGTTGAGCTCCTTTTTTAATCCATTCTAAAGCTGAAGTTTTATCTAGTTGCATAGCTTTAGTTTTTGGATTGTAGTGACCTAATTCTTGAACTGGTCTTCCTTCACGTTTTGTAGTTGAATTGATTACGATAATTCTGTATGTAGGATTTTTCTTAGCACCCAATCTTTTTAATCTGATTTTTAACATTTTGTTTTTCCCTTATTTTTTACTTTCTATTCTTGCCGGTAAAGCACCCAACGCAGCCGCCGCTTTGAATGTTTTTCCTTGAACAAGGTTAAGAGGAATTACCTTATTCCACTTTTATAAAACCACAAAAAACATTACTAATCAAGTATAAGTTAACAAAAATTACATAATAAATATTATAATCATTTACGAATACAATGGATACACAAGTATGATTTAAAAGTCATTGCGAGCGAATGCGAAGCAATCCAGCTTATTTTAGTTCTATCAGCTGGATTCTTTCGGGCTAAAGCCCTCAGAATGACAAAATAGACATATGTTAAATAATATTTATTATGTAAATATATTTGTCAATTTGAATGAATGCATTATAATAATCTTATGGAAGGATTAGACACAAGCAGACTTGATGATTTAAAATTAAAAGTAAGAGATGCTGTTATAAATTATTTACAGCCTAAATTATTAGAATCAGAAAGCATAGAAGAAAGCGAACTAATAATAAAAAGAGAGTATAGTGAACTTGAGAAAATAAGTAAAAATATTATTTTACAAAATGGATATAATTATGATGTTAAAATAGGAATTGATTATAGTGAATTTCCTACTAAAC
>CALVEU010000047.1 GCA_944326635.1 Candidatus Gastranaerophilales bacterium
ATGTTGAAGGTTTTGATGCTTCATTCTCTAACAAAGAATATGCAGAACAGTTTATCGCTCGTATGAATGATAGAATTCAATTTGTTAAATCTAGAGAAACAGAAAAAGCTGGATTAGATAAACTTCCTGCAGATGCATTAGAAGCTTTAGAAGCTGTTGTTAAGGAGGCTTCTTTATAAAAGAATGATCTTTTATTAATAGAAAAAGAACAGTTACTTTATTGAAGCTGTTCTTTTTCTATGTTATAATGAATCCCAAATAGAGGAGTTTAAAATGATGAAAAAATCCGCGATGTCAACTTTAGGTTATGCAATTATTTTGGTAATTATTCTTGGAGTTGTTATGATTATTAGTGCTCCTATGATTGTTGATAGTGTTAGAAATAGTAGTAAAAATAATCCGAATAATAATCCTAATTCATATGAAAATCAATCTAATTATGATAAATCTTATTCAAATGCAGAAGGGGATAATAGAGGCGATTTAAAAGAGAGTGATCAGGATGTGGGCCGCAATTATGATGCAAATTCTTCATCTAACTCTTCTGGTAATATGGATTTTAATGCAGAAATAATGAATTTAGAAAGAAGAATGCTTTTAAGGTTAAGTGATATTGAACAAAAACAAAGCCAAATTGAAAGTAATTTGAGAGAACAGACGAATTCTTCAGATAAATATGTTTGTTCTATTGAGGGGGTATTGGATAGCAATAATAATGTAGTTGCTATTGATAATCAAAGTTCTCAAGATTTGAAAAGTCAAAAGTTTGTATTTGTTTGTCAATATAGTAAGTAGTTTACTAATATTAATTCTGAAAAAAAATAAATGTTCTAATATTATATTAGAACATTTATTTTTTATAATTTTTTGAATATTAATTATTCAATTTCGATTGCTGATACAGGGCAAGCATCTGCTGCTTCTTTAACACAATCCATATTATCAGCTACTGCAGATTCTTCAACTTGAGCAATTCCATCTACTGAAAATACTGCGTCACAAATTGATTCGCAAGCGCCGCATCCGATACAAGATTCATTTACTTTTACTGTCATTTCTACTTTCTCCTTATGTTATATACATTGTGAATTTCTTCACAAATTGATTATAATATAAAAATTTTTAAATTTCAATTATACACTTTTATATTTGTAACCAATTTTTTACTGTCTGCGCTATGTAGTCAAAACCTTTTATTAATCCTAGATTTTTTCCTTCAATATCTTGTTTATAAACTAATATTGGGACATATTCTCTGGTATGATCAGTTCCTTCAACTGTTGGATCACATCCGTGATCTGCGGTGATAATGAGCAAATCATTCTCAGTCATGTTATCGATAATATCATCCACATATGTGTCAATTTCTTCAATTGCTTTTCCATAACCTTTTGCATCATTTCTATGTCCATATAGCATATCAGTGTCTACAAGATTAGTAAAAATGAATTCTTTATCTTTAGTTATTTTTATTCCAGAATAGGCTATTTTTTCTAAATCAAGTTCGTTTTTTACGGCTTTTAATGTTAATTCTAAGCCTTCTTTATTTGAACCTGTATGTATTGCATGAGTAATTCCTGATTTAGAGAAAATATCTTCAATTTTTCCTATACCGATTACTTTAGCTCCTGAATTTTTTATATCATTTAAAATTGTATGTGATGGCACCATTGAATAATCTCTTCTGTCTTTTGATATCCTTGTAGGTTTTTCGTCTATAACTTTGTATGGTCTCGCAATTACTCTTGAAACGTTCCAATTGTCTTCATCAAGTATTTTTCTTGCGATTTCGCACCATTTATATAAAGTTTCAAGTGGAATTAGGTCTGTATCTACTGCTATTTGAAAAACGCTATCTGCACTTGTGTATACAATTGGATATTTGGTTTTTTGATGTTCTGCATTTAATTCTGAAATGATTGCAGTTCCACTTGCTGGTATATTTGCTAAGATACCTCCACATTTTGTTTCTTTAATGAATTTATCAATTAATTCTTTAGGAAAACCTTGTGGAAATGTTGCAAAAGGTTTTTCAGAAACTAATCCAGCCATCTCCCAGTGACCAGTTGTTGTATCTTTTCCTTTAGATTTTTCTTCCATTATTCCATATTGAGCAGTCGGATTGTCTACTTTCTTTATGCCTTTATAATCCTGAATGTTGCCAAGACCCATTTTTTCCATATTAGGAACATTAAGCCCATTATTAAATTCGCATACATTTTTAAGTGTGTTACATTTTGGAGAGTCATTGAATTCTTTGCAATCAGGCATTGCACCTGTGCCCATTGAATCAATAACCATTACTATTGCTCTTCTTTTCATAATATTTACCCCTTTTGTAAATATTATTTTAGCAAATTCTATTGTGCTATGTCAATTACTGTATATGCGTTAAAATCTATTCCGCCGTAAATAATTTGAACGTGGTTATCACCTTTAGGCAAAAGTTTTACAAAATTGATAGTTGGTTCATTAAAGTCATCATTTGTTTCTGTCGCAGGAATTTTGGCAATAACATTGTATGCTTGGTATAATTTTAGATAGACATTTCCATTTTCTTTAACTCCTTCAATTTGGTAATGTCCAATTGGGATAATTGAATTATTAGTGTTTTTTAAATTAAGAGGAATTAGTAGTATTGGTAGTTCTTTTGCAGAATTATTTATTTCTTCTGTTTCATTGCTTTGAGAAAAACTTTGCCCTTTAGGGATATTTTTGTCACGTTTTTTCTTCCCTTTTTTGCTTTCTAGCGCTTGTTCAAATTCTTTATCACTTACGGGAGTTTGTCCGTATACATTTGTGTCTCCGAAGTTGTCCCACAAATCTCCTTCAGCAAATACGGCATTACTTGTTGAAAATATTATTATAAAAAGTATTGAAAGAAATTTTCTCATACTTTAATATTAATGATATTAATTAAAAAGTATACATCTGTTTATATGAAAATATTGAAAAGGTTCTAAAAAAATGTTATAATTATAAATAAGAAAGGAGCTAGTTATGAAGAGATTTGTGGCTGAACAGGTGCAAAAATCTAGTAAGAGCAATAAAGCTTGTGTAGAAGTGTCTACCTGCGTAGTAGTCGGGGGGGGGGCAATTTAGAGCTTTCCACACAAGGTTTTAAAGGTTGTCAAAAATATAAGACATGTTATAACAGTGATATGAAGCATCACTATAAAAATAAACAAGGATTTACTTTAGCAGAGGTTTTAATAACATTAGGTATAATTGGTGTTGTGTCAGCAATGACTGTACCTACTTTAATGCAAAATTATCAGAGAAAATCTTATGTAACTCAATTACATAAGGTGTACAATGAAATTACTCAAGCTGCATTACAATATCAAAATGATAGAAATGCTCTAAATTTAAAGGAAGCAGGTTTAATTTCTCAAGATGCTGCAAATTATTTCATGACAAATTATTTTAAAGTGGTGAATACTTGTGATAAATTAAGTGGATGTTTCGCGGACTCATACAAGAAAATAACAGGAGTTAATGCTTTTATTGGTGATTCCAATAGTTATGTTATAGCAAGTGGTGCAGCTATAAGACCAACATATAGTGGTGCAACTACAAGGGATGTCTTAATTAGTTTTCTTGTCGATGTGAATGGGAAACAAGGACCAAACATTGCAGGAAGAGATTTATTTATTATGTGTCTATATAATAATGGTGTTCTTGATGATGCAAATTATAATATTGATGAAGATGGAAACTCTGTAAATTTTTCTAGTTCTCCATCTGAGGATGAAAGAAATCAATTATTTAATTCTCAATGTAATTCTACATCTTCAGGTATAAGTGGTTGTTTTGGAAAAATTTTAAATGATAATTGGGAAATGACTTATTAAACAAAATCGGTCTTTGGCATATATTCAAAGACCGATTAAATTTTTTGTATAAATCACTTGATATAAATATAAACCTTCTTAGTCAATGTAAGTAGAAAGAACTTCTTGACCCAACACGGAGAATCTCATTTTTTTTAAAGCTCTTAATTCAGTTTGACGGATACATTCTTTTGTTACACCATAGATATTGCCGATTTCTTCCAGTGTCATTTTTGTATCATTTTCAATGCCGTAACGCATTTTGACAACTGCTTGTTCTCTATCTTTTAAAGTTGAAATAACATTTAAAATGTCAGATTTTAAATCTTCATATTCTACATTTTCTGTTGCTGAGGCATTTTCATCTTCAATAATGTCAGCAATGTTTATTTCTTTACCATTATTGTTTTCAATGCCGCTTTCTATTGAAATTGTCTTTGTGTATGCATTTAAAAAAGAATCAATTTTATTTGCTGGTAAATTCATTTTTTTTGCTACATCTTCATTTTTTATTTGGCAATTATTTTCTCGTTCCATTTCTCTTTTGAGTTTGGAAAATCTAGATAGTGTTTCTTGAATATAAACAGGTATTTTCATACAATGAGACTGTTCTGAAATGGCTTTAAACATTGATTGTTTTATCCACCAGCTTGCGTAAGTGGCAAATTTATATCCAAGTTTATAGTTGAATTTTTCAGCTGCAACCATAAGGCCTAAATTCCCTTCTTGAATTAAATCAATCATTGGTAAATTAGACATATGAATTGCTTTTTTTGCAATAGTTACAACTAACTTTAGATTAGCTTTAATTAATTTGTTTTTTGCTTCTAGATCTCCACTTTTTGCTCTTTTTGCTAATTCCTTTTCTTCTGTTGTTGTAAGAGAACGGTAATCAGATATTTCTCTTATGTAATTTGAAAGAATACTATCATTTGAACCGTCTAAAATTTCGTTTTTTGCAGGGTTTGAAGATTGACTTGTCTTTTTCATTTTTACAAGTACATTTTTTTTCATACCTTTTTTAAACTCCTTCTTATATTTTAGTGACACAAGATACAACACTATTGGTAAATATATATTTATGACTACTTAGTATATACTTAGTATATACTATCATATATAAAATTTCAAGTCTAATATTAAGATTTATTTCAAAGATGAAGAATTTGTCAGATAAAAGTTTTGATGTATAATTAATAATGGAGGATATTATGAAGAAAAAGATCTTAATAACATTAGGAATTATTATTGCCGTTGCAGTATCATCAGTTTTAGGTTTTGCTTATGCTGCATTAAACACACCTAAGCACCCTTCAGATTACAAAATAGGTATATCTTACCCAAAAGCTTTAGAATCTGACAAACCTATGGTTGCTTTATTTTATGTTGATTGGTGTGGTTATTGCATGAAATTTATGCCTAAATTTAAAACATTGAGTGGTAATTACAAAAATAAATTTAATTTTGTAATGGTAAATGTTGAAGCTCCTGAAAATGCTGCTTTGGTAGAAGATGTTGGTATTGGAGGATTTCCAACTGTTTACATTTTGGATCCTAAGTATGATAACAGAGTGTTGATGTCTAGTGGATTATATCAAAATTTACCTAAATTTAGAGTAGAGTTAGACAGATACCTTAGAATTAGAGGACTTTTGGACAAGGCAACTGCTCAGGAACAAAAATAGTTGTAATATTTCTTAATAAAACAACTTAAAAATAGCAATTTTTTTTAGAGAGAGTACTTTATATAAATATAAAGCTCTCTCTTCTTATTTAAACGGATAGGCCTTGAATACAATTATCAAGGTCTTTTTTTTATGCTTATCTTTATATTTATGTTAGAATTTAAATATGAAAGATATTCAAAATTTAAAAGATAATAGAAATGTAGATATCCAAAAAGTTGGAATTAAACATCTTGAATTACCTTTGATAATTCAGAGAAAAAATAGTTCAAATCAAGTTGTATGTGCTAAAGCACGGGTTAATGTGTCATTGCCGAGAGATTATAAGGGAACTCATATGTCAAGATTTGTAGAAGTATTGACAGAGTGGCAGCATAAAAATTTACTAGGTGTTGATATAAAAGGGTGTTTAGAAAAGATTATTAAAAATTTAGATGCCCAAAGTGGAGAATTAGAATTTAAATTTACCTATTTTCTCGACAAAAAATCTCCTGTAAAGGGTATGGTAGCGCCTATGAGTTACCATTGCTCTTTTGAAGGAAGGATTGAAGATGGATCTTATAAATTTATATTAGGCGTAGAAGTTCCTGTTACTACTCTTTGTCCTTGTTCAAAAGAAATTTCAGAAAATGGGGCTCATAATCAAAGAGCTTTTATAAAAGTTAGAGTGTCTTATGATGAAAGTGAACAAGTTTGGATTGAGGATTTGATTGAATTGATTGAATCTTGTGCATCTTGTCCAGTGTACCCGCTTTTAAAAAGAGAAGATGAAAAGTTCGTAACGGAAAAAGCTTGGGATAATCCGAAGTTTGTTGAAGATGTTCTCCGTGATGTTGTTGTGAAGCTTCGAAATCATAATATAATAAATGAATTTGAAGTAGAATGTGAAGCTTTTGAAAGTATTCATAATCATTCAGCTTGGGCTTTTCAACACGAAATTAAAGATTAGAATTTATAAGATACAATAGCATTGATACTCCAATTTTTTCCACTGTTGTCTTTTATATCTTGTAAATTATATCTTTGTCCCTCAATTGATATTGATGCATTATTATTGATTTTTTGTGTAACACCAGCAAATGCACCAATGCTATTTGTCCATTTATCTTTATTGTAGTCATACTGTCCAGAATAGTGTGGGTTTAAATAAATATTTGTATTTTTGCTTACAGGAACATTGACCGACAAGGGAGAGTATCTTATTTGAGTTGATTCTGTCTTTTTTCCCATTTTGTTTCTTATTCGTAAGTTTTGGTTGAATATTCCTTTAGTGTCATAATCATATTTCCCTTTTAAATCAGCAACAAACATTCCATCATCTTTAAAATTTGTAGCGACACCTACAAAAGCAGAAGCGTAACCTTTGTTATATTTATATTTTTCTTCAACTCCTGAAATTGTAAAATTAGATCCGTCAAATGATTGAAAGCTAGAAATTGAAACATTGTTAACTGTTTTTAATGGTTCTGTCATAATATCCCCTTTTATAAATATCCCTTATATTATTTATAAACGTTTTTTGTTTCAAAAAATTGCTTAATATTTACAAAATATTAAAAGACAAGGATAAAATATGTTATCCTTGTCTTTGCTTTATAGGTTCTTAAATTTATTCATTAAGCAGTTTTTCTGCAAGTTCAGATTCTGTTCTTCCATTTAATGTTTTATTTATTTTTTGTAATTTTTGTGCAATTAATTCTAAGTTATCTGTCCAAATAAAGTTATCAAGAACATATTTTTCTGCTTTATCAAAATCTCCTTCTATTTGAATTCTTATAATTTCAGAGAGCATCTCTTTTGCAATTGGAACAACTTTGTCTATATTTACATGAATTTTTCCATCTACAATATCATATGCACCACGTTCTGAGAAATATTTGTTTTGCATTACTGTACGCACTCTATGAGCTTGGCTTAATGTTGGTTTTGATTTTAAGAAATTGTCCGCAATAGTAGTTACAATTATTTGTTTTCTTTGTTCTTCTGTATACATTCCAAGTTCTGTCAATAAGTCAACAAAGGCTAAAGAACCCATATCTGCTTTATTTTCTTCTATAATATTACGGTATTTTCCAAGCGTTTCACAAGCTTTTTTAGGCCCAAGAGAATGTGCATTTTCGTGTCCGATTGTAAACCAATGATCAGCTTCATCTAAATAATATTTATGTTGTTCTTTGTCTAAGATCGCATCAAGTCTTTCTTGTAGTTTTTTCATGTCGCTTATAAAACGGATTTGTCTGTGGTAAACATTACGTCTGCCTCCACCTATTGTAAGTGATAATTTGTCATCGTTTGGTAAGTTTTCAGCAAGAGTTATTCCGCCTCTATACGCACCTACATCACCAGTTACAGCTACTAAATCAACATCTACCATTGTTTGTTTTGCATCATTGTTAGGATTAATATTTTGCTCATATTCATCTGCAAATGGCATATTTTGTGCAAGTGTTGGAAGATATTTTTTTATTGCCATAAGGGCATCTGTGCCTTTTTTATTTACAATGCCGACTCTGCCCCCTAGAAAATCTTTTGGAGTTGCTTTAATTCCATTTTTTTCAAGAAGTTCAGAAAGTTCTTTGTTCTCAGCAATTGTTCCTGTCATTTCATCTTCATAGTTTTCTCTTGTGATAGTGAATTCAAGAGGTGTATTTTGTAATGTTGCCCATTTTTTGTCAGCGTATGCATCAAGCATAGGATCTGCTTCTCTCAGTGCTTTCGCTTGAAGTTTTAAGTATTCGTTAAAATCTTCATTGGTAGAGATTACAGAAGCTTTTTCTATTTCATCAGCCATTTTTGAAAAATCTTCTTTAAATTTATTGATGTAATCAATCCCGACCAATTCATCACCAGATCTTTCGACAACTGAACGTTGAGTTAATATATTTTTGACTTCTTCAATTTTTCCTTCGTTAATCATTTTTGTTAAAATCGAATGAAATTCTTCTTTTGACAAGTCTTCTGGATAAACGCCTTTTCCAGGGGATTCTATGATCCCTTTTGCAAGATTAATTTTATTAGACATTGTGTCTATTGCATTCATACCCTTTTGTGCATCAAAAAGTATTTTTGTAAGTTCAGCTTGTTTGTTTCCTTTTTTAATTTCTTCTTCTAAAAAAGCTTTGAATTCAAGATTGTGATGACAATCAATTTGCATATTGATTTTTTCTAATATATAAGCTGCTTTTACAAGATGTTTAAGAGCTTCTTTATCACCTTCGGCAAGTTGAAAATATTCCGGTGCATCTGCTTTTAACATCTTTTTTGTCATTAAATAATCTTTATGGGTACGTTTTTCCAATTCTTCCATAGTAAGATTCAATTCAAAATCTTTCATATAATATCTCTCCTTTACATTTGTCGCAATTATAACACATTAATTCAGATTTATATTAGACCAAACAGATGAATATACCTTGATAAATTCAAAAAATAGTGTTATTATAATAGAAAGAAAGTATAGAGAAAGGAGCGAAGTATGAAAAGATTTGAAAATCGGGGGGGGGGTAATCTAGGCTCAGCTCCAGCATTTACGTTAGCAGAAGTATTGGTAACATTAGGAATAATTGGTGTTGTGTCAGCAATGACAGTTCCAACTTTAATGCAGAATTACCAAAGAAAATCTTATGTTACTCAGTTGCATAAGGTTTATAATGAATTGCAGCAAGCAGCATCACAGTACCAGACAGAAAGAAATGCAGTTAATTTAAAAGAAGCTGGTATTAGAAATGATGATTCTTTAGATCTATTTGTAAAATCTAAATTTAAAATAGTAAATGATTGTGGAGAAAAAAGTACTCCTTGTTTAGCTCCTAATTCAGAGTATAAGAAACTAAGTGGGAATGAGGCTGTAGGTTCTACTCAAACTCATTTTGTTGCATTACAAAGTGGTGTTTCTTTAGGTTATTCCTGTACAGTGGCTGCTACTAATGGAAATGATAATGTTGTTGCTGTTTTTGATGTAGATATTAATGGGGCAAAAGGTCCTAATATAGCTGGTAGAGATTTTTTTGTATTAGTCCTTTATAATAATGGTATGATTGATGATGTTGGAAATTCAGCTCCATTAACTAAAGACGAAAGAGAAAACTTGTTTAATACTATATGTAATTCAACAGGTAAAGATTGGTATGGTTGTTTTGGTAAGATTTTAAATGATAATTGGGAGATGAATTATTGATTTATTTGTGGTAAGTCTCACCTTTAATAATCTTGAAAGCTCTATAGATTTGTTCTACTAGTATTAAACGTGCAAATTGATGCAGAAATGTCATTTTAGACATACTCATTTTTAAGTTTGCTCGTTCTGATACTATTGGAGAAATCCCGCAAGAAGATCCTATTACAAATACGATTTCAGAAGTTCCGTCATTAGTTAGTTCTTCTATTTTTTGAGCAAATTCTTCTGATGAGAACATTTTACCTTTGATTTCCATAGTAATTACATAGGATTGAGGTTTGATGTGCGAGAGGATTTTTTGTCCTTCTTCTTCTAAGACTTTATTTGTTAAATTCTCGTCTTTAATTTCTATTGCAGGAATTTCAATAATTTCTATTGAAGCATAAGGTGTTAGACGTTTTAGAAATTCATCTATACCTGCTTTCAAAAATTTTTCTTTAATTTTTCCGAGTGCAATAATTTTAATTTTCATCTTTAGCCATGTAAACAGTTGTAGATGGGAATGCAAAGTCAATTCCTTCTGCTCTGAATTGTCTTACAGCTTCCAATATAACTTGTTCTCTTATCTTTAGGAATTCTTTATATACATTTGTTTTAGTGTACGCATTTACTTTTATATCAATTGAACTTGAAGATAATGTTTCCAAGTATACAATAAAATCATCATGAATATTTGGGTTGTCTTTTAAGATATTTTCAAGTATTGAAATTGCCTTTTTAAGTTTTTCATCAGATGTATCATATGTAATTCCAAAGGTTTCAAAAATTCTTCTTTTTTCTCCATTAGTTACATTTTTGATGACTGTACCGGCAACTACATCATTTGGTAATATGATTAGAGAATTATCAAGAGCTCTGATTTTCGTAGAACGCATATTTATATCTTCTACATTCCCTTCAAAGCCGTTAACAGAAATGTAATCTCCTAATTGGTATGAGTGGTCTGATAAAATTCCGAAAGTCCCAAATACATTTGCAATAGTATGTTGTGCAGCAAAGCCTACTGCTAAACCTGTAATTCCAAAACCTGCTATTAGTGATGACATTGAATAGCCATGACTTTGTAAGAATGACGCAACTAAAAAGAATATTACAATTCCTTTTAATATATTACTTAAAATAGGAACAAATCTTGTGAGTGGGGAATTATTACCTTCTGATAGTTTTTGTTTTATATGGGAGTCTAGAATATCGATTAATTTAAAAGAAATTATTCCGATAATACAAATCACAATGATTTCAAACACGAATTTTATGCGTAGAGCAATAAGAAGTTTTTCTAACTTATCAGAAAAATCGTAAATTTCATTAATCATATTTTCCTCACTTAAAAATAATCAAAAGAGATGATAAAAGTACAAAAAAAGCGGAAGACGAGACTCGAACTCGCAACAGCCTGCTTGGAAGGCAGGTACTCTAGCCATTGAGTTACTTCCGCATATCTCTAATATAATATAAAAAAAAATTTTTGCAAGGGTTAAATTAAAAAAATAAGAAAAACTAATTCTTTAGGGTTAATCAATAATCTTTATAAAATATTATAAAAACTAATTCTTAAGAGTGGTGAAAAGTCTTAAAAAAAACGTTATTATATATATGTAAGCTTGTTATATCCAGGCACTTTTTCGGGGTTGCGATAAGATTTTTTCTCTTTGCAGGTTTGGTTGAAAATATAACAAGCTTATTCCCAAGATTTTAAAGCTCTATGTTTGATATGCACTAACTTGTCCGAGATTATCGGGCAAGTTTTTTAATTATGGGGTAATTGTATAAAATTTTTTTAATGCTATTATTTTAAAAGTAGAATAAAAATAGGAGTAAATAGTTATGTTAAGAGAAGTTCGTGCAAGTC
>CALVEU010000048.1 GCA_944326635.1 Candidatus Gastranaerophilales bacterium
AAACCTGCATTACTAAAAGAAGGGGATACAATAGGAATTTTAGCTCCCTCAGGACCAATGGAAGATGATGCAAATCTTTTACGCGCTATAAAGTTCTTTGAAAATAAAGGTTACAAAATTAAATTATCTGATAATGTATATAAAAAAAACAAATACCTTGCAGGTACTGATGAAGAAAGATTAAATGCTCTGCATAATATGTTTGCTGATAAATCAGTAAATGCAATTATTTGTCTAAGAGGCGGATATGGAGCAATCAGGTTAATTAACAAAATTAACTATGATTTAATTAGAGAAAATCCAAAAATTTTCTGTGGATATTCAGACATCACAGCTCTTAACGCAATGTTTTTAAAACGTGCTGGACTTATGACCTATTCAGGTCCTATGATTTTAAGCGATTTTGGACAAGAAGACCTTTGTGAATTCACAATTAATAAATTTTTTGAAACTGTATGTAAAGATAAATTCGATTATGAAGGAACATTCTGGGGTGGAAATTTATCAACACTCGTATCACTTTGCGGACAGGACTTTATCCCTGACTTTGAATTTACTTTATTTTTAGAAGATCTTAACGAACCATTATATAAAATTGATAAAATGGTAACCCAATTATTTAACATTGAGGAAATTAGAAAGAATACAAAAGCAATAGCAATAGGAGATTTTCTTGACTGTGAAAGCATAGATTATATTTTTGAAGGGCTTAATCTCCCATTAATAAAGAATTTCCCTGCAACACATTCTGCAAAAAAAGCAACAATACCTTATGGAATCATAAATAATTAATTTTATATTAAGTAATTATTCTCACTTTTGTTTTTGAGCTAAAATAGAATTATGTAGTAGATAAATAAGGATAAAAGACTATGTGGGATTATTCAGATAAAGTTATAGATCATTACAGAAACCCTAGAAATGTAGGAAAAATTGATAACGCTGATGCAATAGGTGAAGCAGGTTCATTAGCTTGTGGTGATTCATTAAAAATATATTTAAAAATTAATAACGGAATAGTTACAGATGCAAAATTCCAAACTTTTGGCTGCGGTTCTGCAGTTGCAAGTTCAAGCATCTTAACTGAAATGATTATTGGAAAAACAATTGATGAAGTCAAAAAAATTACAAACAAAGACATCGCAGACCAATTAGGCGGACTACCTCCTGAAAAAATGCACTGCTCTGTTATGGGCTATGAAGCTCTGGAAGATGCATTGAAAAATTATGATGATTACACTGATTTAGATGACATTAGAAATGAGGAAGAAGCAAATAAACAAAGAGAAAAAATTGTCTGCACATGCTTTGGAATTACAGAAAATGTAATTTGGGACGCTATTAAAATTAACGGGCTTAAAACTGTTGAAGAAATCACAAATTACACAAAAGCAGGCGGTGCATGCGGGAAATGTAAGGGCTTAATTCAAGACATAATTGATACTTACTATAAAAAAGAAGAACATGATAAAGCAGAATCTACACTTTCTCCAGCTCAAAAGATTTTAAAAATTAATAACGTGATAGAAAATCAAATATCACCAGAATTAAGAAAAGATGGCGGAGATATTACACTAGTAGACATTGATGGTAACAAAGTAATGGTAAAACTTCGCGGAAAATGTTCAGGATGCAAAAATTCACATCTAACACTTAAATCTTTTGTTGAATCAACATTAAGAGAAACTGTTGATAAAAATATCGAAGTCATAGAGGTATAGAAAAATGAGTTTAATATATTTAGATAATAATGCAACTACAAAAGTTGATCCTCAAGTTTTGGAAGCAATGCTCCCATACTTTCAAGAAGAATACGCAAATCCATCTAGCGTATATGAGTTTGCAAAACGCTCAAATCACGCTGTAAGAGAAGCACGTGGAGTAATGAAAGATTTCTTTAATGCTCAAAATGAAAAAGAAATCTTATTTACGTCTTGTGGTTCAGAAAGTGCAAATACTGCAATTCGCGGTGTTTTAAACATGAACAAAAATAAAAGACACATAATTACAACTAAAGTAGAACACCCTTGCGTTTTAAATTTATATCAAACACTTGAAAAAGAAGGCTACAAAGTTGACTATATTGGAGTAAACTCTAACGGAGAACTTGACTTAGCACAATTAGAAGAAGCTATAAATGATGATACAGCACTTGTATCTGTTATGTATGCAAATAACGAAACAGGTGTAATTTTCCCAATTGAAAAAATTTCTGAAATTATAAAGTCAAAAAACAAAGAAACAAAATTCTTTGTAGATGCAGTACAAGTTTCAGGAAAAATTCCTATTGATGTCCAAGCAATAGGAGCAGACTTAGTTGGAATTTCTGGTCACAAATTCCATGCCCCAAAAGGAATAGGTGCTCTTTACGTTAATTCTAAAACACTCATCACTCCGCTAATTATCGGCGGACACCAAGAAAGAGGTAAACGTGCAGGTACAGAAAATGTTCCATACATTGTAGGTATGGCAAAAGCTGCAGAATTAGCCCAAGACCATTTGAGATATGAAGCAACAGAAGTAAAAAGACTTCGTGATAAATTAGAAAAAAATATCGTTAAAAATGTATTCAATGCAAGATTAAATACCGGAATTGTAAACAGAGTTCCAAACACTACAAATATCGGATTTGAATATATTGAAGGTGAATTAATTTTACTTCACTTAAGTGATTTAGGTATATGCGCAAGTTCAGGCAGTGCATGCACATCAGGTTCTTTAGAGCCAAGCCATGTATTAAGAGCGATGAATGTACCATTCACTGCAATTCATGGAAGCATTAGATTTTCATTAAGCAAATTCACAACAGAAAAAGAAATTGATTATGTATGTGAAAAAATGCCTGGAATAATTGACAAATTAACAAATATCTCACCTTTCCAAGATGAATTAGAAGCTCTAAAAAGATTAAAACATTAATCTTTTAACTAATACTTTTTTCTAAGAATAAAAAAATCGTAGGACTCAGGTCCTACGATTTTTTGTTTATTTATCAAAAATTTTAAATCCTAAGTCTGTAGAATAGCTTTAAATTACATTCACTATTATCCTGTCTTTAAGGAGTTTATAGTTATGAAAAAATTTATTGTAATCATAAGTGTTTTACTCAGCATAAATTACGCTATTGCTGCAAGTCAATATTCGGCAGTTTTAGACAAATTAGAAAATTCATTATACGGCTTTACTTATACAACATCTGATGATGCCACAAGACTTTCAAGAATAGAAGAAAGTGTATATGGACAAAGCAGACCAAATAAATCAATTAATGAAAGAATTACAAGTCTAAATAAAGATATGTCTGCAGAACAAATAGGCCATGAAATAACTCCTAAAGAAGATACTTTTGCAGAGGAACAAGACAACTATCAAGATAGAATTGCAGAAGAAAAAATACCGCCTGCAGGAGCAAATGTAGACTATCCATCAATAAATGAACTAGAAAAACAAGTATTCAATAAAGAATTTAAAAATCAAGATTTAAACAGCAGACTAGCTAACCTTGAAAAAAAATCTCTTGGTCAAACATATGATAATGATCCATTTTCTTCAAGAGTAGAAAGACTTCAAGCAAAATTAAAACCAGAATCTTTTATGGATAACAGTATCGCACAATCATCTAATGATTACTACGATGGCGACTCAATTCCGCTAGATAAAAATTATTCTCTTGATGAATACCAACCGCCAGAATTTGACTATGATGCATACAACGCTAGAAATATTAAACCTAAAAAAGTTAATATAGCATCAGTTGAAAAATCTATATTCAAAAAATCCTTCAATGGTGACAGCATAGACAATCGACTATCAAGACTTGAATCTATTATGTTTGGAACTACATTTAATTCAGATTCGCAGGAAGATCGTTTGAATCGTATCTCAAGTGCTTACAAAGCTCAAAAAACTGCAAGCAGATACGACTCAAACAAGTTTTCCCAGAACATGGCAACAGCAATGCAGATTGGTACAATCTTACTAATGATTTTAGCCTGTGTCCTTTAGAATACTAACGACTACCGCCAAGAAAATCTTGCCAATAATTTTTGCCAGGTTCTGTAGGATGCTTATCTGCTAATGCATACTTTGCACAAGAAACTTGATGCATTATATAATCAGTACTAACACATTTTTCATTATAAAAAAAATTTGAAGAACTAGCATCGCCAGCGTATCCATATTTACCTTCACCTGCTTTATATTCTTGCCCCATAGGTAAAACAGAACCATTATCAACAAATCTAAAAACAAAGATGTCATAGCCATACTTATTTGGCCTTTTCTGACCATTTACATCCACACACACTACTGGACCTTGTTCTCCCTGCAAAATCATATCACCAACAAAAGAATATATTTTTCCACTTGAATCCATACGAAAACCTAAATCATCACAAGGTCCTAAACGCAACTTTGCACCACTCAAAGTGTAAAATTGATAATTAGGATTTTTTTTATTTCCATCATTATCAGTAGAACTATAAATTGTATCATCAATAATAAACATACCTTTAAAATATTTTGGCAATTCTTGCTCTAGAAAAACTCTAGTTCCGCTATCTTTACAAAAATCAGTAACAGACATTCCCATATCATTCATGAATAATTGGGATACTTGATTAAGTTCTGAATAAGCTTTTTTAAATTGTACCTGTATTTCTTTATTCTTAGTTCGATTAATAAGCGTAGGCATTGTCATTGATGCAACTATACCTATAATGCCTAGAGTTATTAAAACTTCTGCTAATGTAAATCCAAATCTGTCATTGCGAGATTTTAGTCGAAGCAATCTAGCTTTTGTTTTTAATAATAGGTTTGACCCTTTAGGGGATTCACCCAAAGAATGACCATATCTACTGGCACCTTGTGAAGAGAGCTCTAAATTGCCCCCCCCCCGAATGCTACACAGGTAGACACTTCTACACAATTATCTTTTAATTTGGCAAATTTTTGTGTCTGTCTTGTAGTAAATCTTTTCATAAATAGCTCCTTTCTTAACTATATTTAAATATAAATTATTTAAATAAATTTTTCAAGTTTTTAAGTCCTTCAGCAGCATCTTGCAATTGTTGTTTAGCTTCTTGCGCAGACTGTTTTTGCTGTTCTCTTTTCGCATTATATGCATCAACTTTTTCTTGAACTGCTTCTTTCACTGCTTGTTTTGTTTGCTGAACCTGTTCTTTTACTGTTGTTTTTTCTATAGCAGACATATCACAATTAGATAGCCATTTGAAAGATTTTACAGAACTTCTGCTTTCAACCCCTCCATTAAATACAACTTTAAAATCTTTATAATTTTTATTTCCAGAGGATAATTGAGGAATTAAAGATACTTTCTCATTTTTCGGATCAGATGTCAAAGCATTGATTAAATTACCAGTCAATGTACCAAATTTAGGAATATATGAAGTTAATTTCGAAACAGACAAATCTCCTAAAGGCCCTAACAATGACACGACTTCAGCAGAAATTCTGCCCAAAACAACAACATTTGCTGTAGCATTTAATAAATTATATTTACCAGTAATATAATAAGACATTGAAGGACCTGAAGTCGTTATTGGATTTAATATTGCCCAACCGTTTGAGAATTTCAAATTTCCTTTAATCGATTTAAATTGTGCTGTATTTTTTATAGCAGGCAAAGAAGATACTGAATTCACTGCAGCCTTTATAATGCTGTTAGATTGAAGGTTTTGGGCAAACAAGAAGTTTTCAAAACGCCCAATATTGCCTAAAGTACCATCAGTTATATCAAAAGATGCTGTCCCTTTTAAATTTTTCATCATTTCAACATCAGTTGCGCCATGCAAAGTCACATTTGTATTGAAATTAAGCTTACCTGATAAAGCATTTTTAAGCCCCGTAGCACCTGCAATCGCTTTTTCTGCATCCATGCCTGTACCTTTAAAGTTAACCCCTATATGACCGTTTTGAATATTATAAGAAATATTTCCATTAACTTTTCCTAAAAAAGCATCACCTGAGAGGTTTTTAAGATAAAATACATTGTTTAACAAATTAAAATCAGAAGATAAATTTTCTGCAACTATTCCACCTGATACAAATTTCTTCAATGTACCTTTACCTTTTAAAATATTACCGTTTAATATCACTGACATGTCATTCATAGTCAATGCCATATCAGGAATTTTAACAAATGGAATAGATATAGAACCTTTTAAATAAGGATTTGAAGCAATACCTGAAATATCAATATCAGCACCTGCATTAATTTTTGAATTTTTAAATCCAGGAATTACAAAAGAAACATTTTTCTGTGAAAAAAGTTTTAAATTAAGTTTTTGAGTTTTATATAAGTCACTTATATTACCTTTTAATGAAACAAGATTTGCTCCATTTACATAAATACCAGTATCAGAAAATTCAAGATTATCGGAATTTATTTTAATATTACCCTTAATTGAGGTATTTTTACCGTTTAACTCATCAACGTTCAAAATAGAAACATAAGCAGACGGAGTTGAATCTAATTGGAATTTAATATTTTGCACTTTATCATTTCCACTCAATGCAACAGCAAGAGGTAAAGCCCCTTTTGCTCCGACATCTTTTCTCAAATCAGCAGGAATCATAGATTTTATATCAGATGCCAAAATATTTCCTTTTGCATTTATATCAAAATTAATATCTTTTGACATATAATCAGCAACTTTTCCTGTAATATCAATTCTTGAATTGTCAATTAGTAAGTATGAATTATCAACATTTATATCTTTTTCTCCTATTGTAATTTTAGTTGCTGGAGCAGATACAACTGCCATTGGATTTGTAACTTTTGCATTTGAAATATTTACATCTCCAGATGCAGTTTTGCCATCTGTAACTAAATTAATTTTAGAATTTGCAACAGATACAGATGTATTTGAAGGAACATTTTTTAAATTGACATTATCTATATTCAAATTAACTTTTGGGACTATTTTATTCAATTTACCTTTTATAGAAGTATTCATTGACAATGTTCCGCTATTAATTTTATTTTCTTTCAACAGAGCAATTTGTCCTGCTGCAAGCAATAGACCTTTTAACTGTAATTTATCAGCAGAAATATTCAAATTAGCTTCTGCATCTTGATTTATAGTCCCACTAATTTTTAAAGGATGTCCAAGAATTGAAAGACCTGCATTTTTAATATTTATCATATTATTTGCAAAATCAACATCAGCAGAAATTTTATCAACTACAACATTATACAATTTATAAGCTAGTGAAGCAGATGGAATTTTTAAATACCCAGAAGATTCAACTTTTTTCAAATCAGACTTAACACTAAAATCCGCATCAATTCCACCTGTAGCAGTCAAGGTATCTAAGTCATTATAATTAAATGATTTTGCAACACTATCTACTATGTCTATTATACTTTGAAATTGAGCATTTGATTTACAATTTAAGTCAATTTTAGGATTTTTACCTGTTTTAAACTTTCCAATAACTTCAGTCAACTCTTTATCTTTTGTATACAATTTTGTATACATATCAATATTTTTACCTTTGAATATTAAATCAACACTGCTTTCTGGAAGTTTTTTCCCATCAACAGCTAAACTTAAATTTGATACATTTGTACTACCTTCAAAATGAATTTCATCAAATGTTCCACTTGTTCTAATATCTGTATTCAAATCCGCAGTTAATTGATTGTTATGAATAGCCTTGAAAACATCTATAATATTAAATACTGCCTGAGTATTCTCTTTAGGATCTAAAGTTGTTTGAGAAAAAACAAGTTCATTCAAATCAATATCAGGCATAATTTTATTCAACAACTTAATATCATAATTAAACTGAACTTTATCTTGCAACATAAAATGTCCATCTGTAGACAATTTAATCTTTTTATTCAATATAAAATCGTTAATTACAAGACTATTACCATATATTGAATAAGACTTATCGGTCGGAATATCGATAAATGAAATATTATAGTTTTTTAAATACACATCAGGCAAATGATTTGAAAATTTTAGCCCAAGCGGCAATTCTGTCATTGGATTAGCTTGAGACACATCTTTGCTATCGTCTTTATTTCCATCAGGAAAATAATCTTCTAATAAAAATTTTCCGTCTTTTTTTACTTTTAAATTAGCATTGATATTATCAACTCCAACCATATCAATTTCTATTTTCCTTAAAAGTAAAGGAATTAAAGACAACTTACCTTGGACATTATCAGCAGTCAAGAAGTTTTCACCATTTGGCAAACTCACATCAATATGAGAAACACCTAATCCAACAGTCAACTTTGGAGTGGTTAGTAATCTAATATCTTCAAGTTTTAACTTAAATCCGCTAGTATCTTCAACCATTTTAGAAATTTGCGGACTATATGAATTTACAATCCCATTTATAAAAAAAGGAATAATTAAAAACAATACATAAATTATCAATACTAAAGATAAAATAGTTATCCCTGTATATTTAA
Organism: Candidatus Gastranaerophilales bacterium; assembly: GCA_944326635.1. GTDB lineage: Bacteria > Cyanobacteriota > Vampirovibrionia > Gastranaerophilales > Gastranaerophilaceae > Stercorousia. The sequence continues at coordinate 8,450 of CALVEU010000048.1, forward strand.
AAAACTTATTCATAACACACCCCTCTTATTTTAAGTCTTATATTAACATAAAATAGAAAAATTTATAAATAGTTAAACTGTCATATTTATTTTTTCTTTTTATCAGGGTAACAATTCCAATTTATTTTTTCATTTTTTCTAAACCAAGTCAATTGACGTTTTGCGTAATTCCTCGTGTTTTGTTTTAATTTATCTTTTGCATCTTCTAAAGACATTTGCCCATCTAAATAAGCTATCATTTCCCTATAACCTATTGTATCTGTAATATTTGGAATACGTCCATGTTTTTTTAAAAGATACTTTGTTTCATCAATCAAACCTAATTCAATCATTAAATCAACTCGTCTATTAATTCGATCATACAATTCTTCTCTCGGGAAATTTAACCCAACCCATTCTACTTGAAATTCATTATCTTTAACTCCCCTTGCCTTATGCAAAGGAAGCCCCGTTAATTTTACAATTTCAATATAACGAATTAACTTTTTCTTATCATTTCTTTCTACCCCTTCAACAGCAGACTTATCTAAATCAAATAAAATATTATATAATTCCTCATATGATAATTTGGCTAACTCATCTCTTAATTTATAATCAGGTTCAACATCAGGAAGATCATAATTCTCAAGTAAAATTCTAAAATACAAACCAGTACCACCCGCAATAATAGGAGTTTTACCTCGAGAAATAATATCATTTATACATTCTTTAGCTTGCTTTGCATAAAGACCTGCAGAATAATTAAATTCAGGCTCAACAATATCAATCATATAATGTGGAATCCCTTGCATTTCCTCAATAGTTGGTTTTGCAGTACCAATATTCATTCCTTTGTATACAAGGCGAGAATCTGCTGAAATAATCTCACCATAAATCTCTTTAGCTAAATTGATTGCGTAAGCTGATTTTCCACTAGCAGTAGCACCTACAACTGCAATTACTCTATTATTTTTCTGAATCATTATTTTCAGTTTCCAATACTATATATTTTCTATCATAATATAAGAATATCAAAATTACGAAATATACTGAAAAATAGAAAAGAACAATACTCATAATTATATAAGCAATAGGATTAAATGCCGCAAATGTATTTATAAATAACAAAGCAAAACCCATAAACCACAAAGACAAAAACAGTCTTACTGTAGTAAAAAAGTCCTTAAACAGTTTAATTAAAGATTTCCATAAAGCAACTAATGGGTTTGAAGTCATATAAACAATTTCAGGGATCCACAACATCAAAAGATACATAATACATGATGTTACAGACATAAACAACAGACTCCATTTTCCAAAGAATACAATTTGTTCTGGAGTCAAACTATCTATAAATGCAGCCATCCCTTGATTTGAAGCAATAGCTGGATCAATTGTCATTTCTTGCAGGTGCTGCATTGATGTAGTATCTAATCCACCTATAATATTAATTCCCAATAAATAAACTATTGGAGTTGCAATTATTTGGATTATAAAGAAAATCAAATACACACCAACAAATGATAAGAAAAACTTTCCAATTCCCTCTGGAATAGTTTTAAACAAATTTAATGTTGCCTTAGCTCTATCGGAATCAAGAACAAAAACTTTTTTAGAAAGTTGTATGGCTTCTTTCACCATATAAAACCAACCAGAACAAAATACTCCAAACATAAATAATACTGTGATTGAAGCTAAAATAAATTTTGGAGTAGAATCAACTGTATATTTTGAATACAAAGAATACAAGTCTAATACTTTAATAAAAATAATCAAAGGAATAGTTAATATAATATTATAATTTGTTATTTTTACAGCATCTTTAAATAATTCGCGCATACAATATAGTATCCTCTAAACTGAAATAAAATAAATAACCTATCTACTTAGTAATTTCTACGGGTTTTTCTTCTTTAATTTCCTTTGATAATTTTCGTTTTCTCCTTCTCATAAGATCAACAAAAGCTTCAAGTCTAGTCAAATATCCAGCCTTACCGGTTTGTTCATCCATGATTAAAGGCAATATTGGGATATCACAATTTTCTCTCATTGCAGGAAATATATTTTGTGACATAATTTCAGGCATACAAGTAAACGGACTTATATGTATAATTCCATCAATACCTCTTTCATCAGCATAAGCAACATCTGACACACATTCTAATGAATCTCCGCCAATATCACGCATTAAATAAGGTTTTGCAAGTCTATATGCTCTTTGTAAGTGGGTTTCGCCTTTTCTAAATACTTTAGGGATAATAGCATCTTTCAAGAAACTACTAACTGTAAGGCTTCTTCTTGTTTGAACACCCATTTTACCCAATTCTCTAGTAATATTTTGATTAGAAAATTGATCACAAACTAAATAAATTTCACCTGTTAAATCAACATTCAAAACCTCTTTGGAAGGATCAATTTCTGTCTTTTTCATTTCTTCAAATGCTAGCTTTTTAGCTTTATTTAATTTTCTTGTATTATCAGCATCTTTAATATATTTTAAAGCTTTATTATAATTTTTTTCAGCATCACCAAAATGGATTTCTCTAGCTCTGTAATAAGAAAGAATATTTTCCAAATCGTCTAAGACAAACATCTTTCTTATTGCAATATTTATAGCTCTAGCAAATAAAATAGGATCATTTTTCCCACTTATATTTTTTAAGAAATCATACATTCCTTTTAACCCATCATACAAAGTTAATTCTATGTATTTTGCATTATATCCTAAATCAGTTAATGCATTGTGAATACAATTTCCATACTCACCTAAACGACAGCATCCAGGAGAAGATATCATTGCAACATAATCGGTACCACCTTCTATAGCTTCAATAAAATTACCCAATATCAACTTATATGGTAAACAAATTGCCTCTGGAGAATGCTTTGTTCCTAAAGACAATGTTTTTTTACTTGTATAAGGCGGGATAAATGGTTCTACTCCAATTTTTTTAAGAGCAGCTGCCCAAGCTATATATACTGTACCCATATGGGGAAATGCAA
>CALVEU010000049.1 GCA_944326635.1 Candidatus Gastranaerophilales bacterium
ATAAGTGTCTTTATGTGCTTCTCTGTCATGAATTGATATCGGAAGATTTAATTCATTAGCAAGTTTTATTTGTTTTATAAAGACTTCTTTTTGTAAGTCATTAAAACTTCTGTCCCAGTAATAATCCAGACCTATTTCTCCAATTCCTACAATTTTTTTATTTACAGCATATTTTTTTATTTTATCTATTAAATTGTCATTCCAATCTTTTACTTCTGAAGGATGGACTCCTAAAAGACCGTATACATTTTCGTATTTGTTCACTATATCAAATACTACATCAATATCAGATGGGTATGCTGCAGGTAGGATAATTTTTTCAACCCCATTATTTTTTGCATTTGTAATTATTTCATCTATAGTAAATTCTTCTATGCAATTAATATGTGAATGTGTATCAATCATATAGAGATTATAACACGATTATGTGATATAATTAAGTAAGCATGGAAGAGAAAAATTTAAAAATATCAATAGCTCATTTATATCCTAAATTGTTAAATTTATATGGAGATATGGGGAATATTATTACTCTTGTAAAACGTTGTGAATGGCGTGGAATTAAAGTTGAGTATGAAGAAATTAATTCTGGGGATTTTATTACTTCACATGATTTATATTTTATAGGTGGTGGGCAGGATAAACAGCAGCAAGATGTTGCTGGAGAATTATATAAGAATAAAGAATTTCTTCAACAAGAAAGGGATAATGGAGCTGTTTTTCTTGGAATATGCGGAGGATACCAATTATTTGGTCATTATTATCAACCATTTGATGGGGATAAATTATTAGGAATTAGCCTTATGGACGCTTATACTGTGGCAGGGAAAAAAAGGTTTATTGGAAATGTTACAGTTGAAACTGATTTTTTGACACCTTCTACCTTAGTAGGCTTTGAAAATCATAGTGGTTTGACTTATTTGCAAGGAGATACAAAGCCTTTAGGAAAAGTTATTGTAGGAAATGGTAACAATGGGCAGGATAAGACTGCAGGTGCTCGATTTAAAAATGTGTTCGGTACATATTTACATGGATCATTGTTGCCTAAAAATCCACATTTTGCTGATTATTTAATTTCTCTTGCATTAGAAAAACGTTATGGTGAAAAAATAGAATTATCAAAGTTAGATGATAAATTAGAAATAATGACACATAATTCATTAGTAGGGAAAGCATATTAATATGACAACAAAAGAAGCTGTATTATCATTGTACAATAGATGGTGTGGAATATCTGATAAAATTCGTTTTCTTCTAGTTGGTGGTTGGAATGCAGCTTTTTCTTATATAATATTTGCAATTGCTGTATATTTGTTAGGACATGAAAATTACCAGATTTGTGTAGCATTGCAGTGGATTATTTCATCAGTATTTTCTTTTGTGAACCAAAAAGTTTTTGTATTTTGTACTAAAGGTCATTGGATAAAAGAGTATTTTAAGTGTTGTACAACTTGGGTTATAAGTTATTTATGTAATGCATTAATTCTTGAGTTTATTGTTAGATTTGTTTCAAAAAATGTTTATGTTGGACAATTATTTTCAATACTTTTAGCATCTATTATAACTTATGTATTGTTTAAATATTTTGCTTTTCGCCATCATAAAAGATAAAATTTACTTTAAATCTTCATTAAAATATCCTGTAATGTATTTGATTTTTTTAATAAAATCATTGAATGATAATGTAATTTCTTCTTGATATCTATTATCAAATATTTGAGCTGTTTTGTATGTATTATCAACTTTTTCTAATGTATAACAGTGCCAGTTTGTTAATCCTTTTATAAAATGGTGTCCTGTTCCTGCTATAAAGCTGTTATTTTTATTTTTTCCTATTTTTTCTAATATTGCTTTTGCTTCATCTGATTGTGTTTTTAAGCTCATTCGGATGCTGTTTTCATTAATGTTTATAGGAGTAATGCCTGTAAACATTTCTAGAAATCTTGATGGATTATTGTATTCAAATTCTTCATTTGTTTTATATAATCTGTTAGCGAATGATTTTTTATCTGGATATTTTTTTAGTAATTTATTCATTGCTACTTCTAGAGCTTTCAGTATTGGATTTTCAGGCTCTGTCAGAATTATTGGGTTAAGAAATTGATCGCAAAGAGTTAGGTCATTTATCTCTTTTTCAGATATAAAAAAGTCTTCTGATTCCCCATTGATATTTTTAAATTTAATATTAAAGTTGTTTCCTTCTCGAGAAATATTATTTTGTAATATTTTACAGCCATTTTCTGTGTTACTTAGTGCGTTCATGCTTGTTACAAGATAACAATCATGAAAATGTTGTTTTACTCTTTGTAATGATTTTATTTCATTTAAATTTATTGGTTTCATATCTCCTGTAAAACACGTAAAGTATAAAAATTGTCAATTGATATGTTATTGATAATATGTTATTATAAAAATGTAACAAATTAGATTGTAGAGTAGAAAGGAGCTATATATGAAAAGATTTAGGTTTGTCGGGGGGGGGCAGTTTAGAGCTTGCTCCACAAGACTTTCGAAGGATTGAAAAAATAACAAAAAAATGTTATATTAGTGATATATCACATTACAATAAAAATAAAAAAGGTTTTACATTAGCAGAGGTCTTAATAACATTAGGAATAATTGGTATTGTAGCAGTAATGGTAATGCCTTCATTAGTTCAAAATTATAGAAGAAAAGTTGTTGAAAAAAAGTTATATACAACTTATAATATTCTGCAAAATATGGTTAGATTGTCTGCAGTAGATAATGGAGATCCAAATAATTGGATTCTAGAAAATTCTGATCATGAAATATTTGAAAAATATTTTGCTCCATATTTAAAAATTGTTGATAAATGTTCTAAAAAAACTTCTACTTATTGTGATACAGATATGGTTGGATTGTCTGGGAATAAACCAAATACCTATCTTTATAAATATATATTGAGTAATGGTGTTGGTATTATTTTTACACCAGGAGGAACTTTATCCCAATCAAGAAGAAGAGGTACTTTTTTTGTTGATATATTGTCAGGTCCGCAAAAAAGAATTGTGGGACGGAATGTATTTCCTTTTAATTTTATTGTTGATGAGAATAGGTATTTTATTACAGGTTCTCAGGATTATCCTGATTCTAATGATTTCTTTTGTGAAAAAATTAAGAATAATAGAGCAGCAGCTATAAATAATTGTAAGGTTGGTAGGCCATCTGGAGGATTTGCTTTTGGTATATATTGTACAGCTCTTATAGAATGTAATAATTTTGTAATTCCAAAAGATTATCCTGTAGCTTTTTAATAAAAATATCGTCAAAATTAATAACTAGGCTTTTTGATTTTTTAGAATTTATATTTTTGTATTTCAAAAAGTATTTGGTGAAAGATGATTATCCTTGGTAAAAATAAAAGCGGTTAATTATTTAACCGCTTTTATAATATTGATAAGTTTTTCAGTTGCTTTATCAGGTGTGTATTTCTCTTGTTCGCCTGTTTCTCTTACTTTGTATTCTACAAAGCCTTCATTAATAGTTTTACCAACAGTTACTCTGAATGGGAAGCCGATTAAATCTGCGTCTTTGAATTTAACACCTGCACGTTCGTCTCTGTCGTCCAGTACAACTTCTACTCCAGCAGATTTTAAATCTTCATACATTTTATTTGCAACTTGCATTTGTAATTCATCTTTAATATTTACAGGTACAATTACAACATGGTATGGTGCAATAGAGATTGGCCATTTAATACCATGTTCATCGTAATGTGCTTCTACGGCAGCAGCTGCAGTTCTTGAAATTCCTATTCCGTAGCACCCCATAACATAAGGGTGAGTTTTACCGTTAATATCTGTATATACAGCATTCATTGGTTTTGAATATTTTGTACCTAATTTGAAAATATTACCTACTTCAATTCCCTTAGTTACAAATAAAGGTTTTCCGCATTGTGGACATAGTTCTCCTCGTTGTACAAGTCTTATATCTGCATATTTTAACTCTGTTTCTAAATCAGAAAGATTTGCACCAACTAAATGTTTATCAGTTTGATTTATTCCAACAACGAAGTTTTTCATATCACGAACAGTTTCATCTGCTATTATTGTGATTCCAGTCATTCCTTTTGGTCCGATAAATCCAGGGACTGCATCAAATCCTTTTTCAGCCATAAGTTCAGCAATTTCTGCAGAAGATGCAATTCTTACATCAATTCCGCCTACTGCATTCATTAATTTAGTTTCTTCAACTGCTTTATCAGCTCTAATTAATGCTATTACTGGTTTTTTATCGATAATGTATACAAGTGATTTTAAAATCAATGTATCAGGTATATTTAAGAATTTGCTTAATTCTTCTATAGAATGAGTATTTGGAGTATCGATTACTTTAGTTTCTTTAAAGAAATCTTTTCCGTCTACTACTGCATCTGGCAAATTAGATATTGCGTGATTAGAATTTGCAGAATAATCACAATTGTTACAGTAGAAAACGTCATTTTCTCCAGCATCAGTATCTGTGATTACCATAAATTCATGAGATACGCTTCCACCTATTGCTCCTGAATCAGATTGAACCATTTTGGTATCAAGTCCGCATCTTTCAAATATTTTTTTATAGGCTTGTGCCATATTTTCATATTCTTTATCAAGGCCAGCTTCATCTAAATCAAAGCTGTAAGCATCTTTCATTATGAATTCACGCCCTCTTAAAAGTCCGTATCTTGGTCTGATTTCATCTCTGAATTTTGATTGAATTTGATATAGATTTACCGGAAGTTGTTTGTAAGATTTTAATCCGTCACGAGCAACAGATGTGATAATTTCTTCGTGCGTAGGTCCAAGACACATATCTCTGTCGTGACGGTCTTTAAGACGCATTAATTCTCGTCCGTATACTTCCCATCTGCCTGATTCTTCCCATAATTCTTTTGGCTGAACAAATGGCATCAAAAGTTCTTGAGCTCCGGCATTATCCATTTCTTCTCTTACAATATTTTCAATCTTTTTTAATACTCTCCACATTAGAGGCATATAAGTGTATACCCCGGGAGCAAGTTTTTTTATAAACCCAGCTCTGCCAAGCATTTTATGAGAGATTACTTCTGCATCGGAAGGGAACTCTCTTAGGGTTTGTACAAACATTTTTGACATTTTCATAAAGCTAATTCCTCACATATATTATTTTATGCTTTTATTTTACCATAAAAATCTTTTATGAAAGGAATGTATCAAGTTCTTTTTTTACAAGTTTTGGGGATACAGAAAGGCTTGTATTAAATTTTAGTGCCGAATTCATACATTTAACATATTCTTCATTCGCTTTTCTGAGTTTTTGAATTTGAGCTAAAATGTAGTAAGAATCACCGTTAGCACCACAATTTTCTATTGATTTCTCCATTATTATTGCAGCTTCATTAAGTTTTTTATTTTTTGTCATAATTTTTGCATAAATTTTGTATGCATCAATATCTTTTGGGTTTAATTCCAGAGTTTTTTCAAGATTTTCTACAGCAGATTCAAAATTTCCTTCTTCGTAATCAATTGCTGCTAAGTTAAAATATGCCCAGCTATAATCAGGGGATAACTCAATTACTTTTTGAAATTTTTCTTTTGCTTCTTCATTTTGACCTTGTTCTTTTAAAATATTTCCAATATAAAAATGTGCATAAATATCTTCATTATTAATATCAATTGTTCTTTGAAAATAGTATTTTGCCCCATCTAGTTTGCCTTCTTTAAAGTAACAAAGTCCGATTGAAAAATAAGAATTTGAGTCATTATTGTCTTTTGCAAGTACATTTTCAAAACAATCAACAGCTTTTTCGTACTTTTTTTTGTCGATATATACAAGTCCTAAATTGTAATATGCATCGACCTCGTCAGGAGCAAGTTCAATAGCTTTTTTATAAGCATCTTCAGCTTTATCTAAATCTTTTAATTTTTCATAAGTTATTCCTAGATTATAAAAAATTCCGCTGTCATCATTAAAAATTTTTGATAAATATAAAAAATGTTGTTTTGCTTCTTCTGGATAACCGCAGTCCAGTAACAATACTGCTAGTTCTCTTCTAGCTTGAAAGTTTGTTTGGTCATCTTTTAATATATTTTGTAATTCTTCAATTTTATCAATTTTAGACATAGCTTAATTTTAGCAATATTTAATTATTCAAGCAAGTTCTTAATATTTTACCTATTGCTTTTTTTTGAGAAATTGTCTAAAATGAATTGAAAATAAGGAGAGTTTTATTATGAGATTTTTGACTATAATGTTATCGCTTTTATTGTTTGCACAGACTGTATCTGCTGCTCCTTTTAATGCTAAGGCTAAGACAAAAAGAATACCTGCAGGTACAAAATTTTCATTGCAATTGATGAATCCTATTTCTACAACAACTGATAAACAAGGTGACGAATTTACTGCTTTAATGATGACTGATCAGACAGCTGATACTGATGTTATTTTACCTATGGGATCACTTGTTCGCGGAACAATAAAAAGAATTGAACCATCAAAAAGAATGTCTAAAGGAGCAATTTTATACTTGGATTTTGATCATGTAGTAACTCCAAATGGAAGACAATTGCCTTTGACTTTTTCTGTTATAGGTAGAAGTGATTTAACATATGATGGTGGTATTACATCTTCCCGAGGTTATAAAGATGCATTAAAAGAAAATTGGGAAGTAACAAAAGATATTACAGTGAACGCTACAGAATGGGGCGGAGATGTATTTGATGATGTAATTGTTGCTGATCAATTAATGACAGGAATTTGTGCTGTAGGTGGAGCAATCGGTGGTGGTGCATATTATGTATATGACGGTATAGCTGATATGATTAGAAAAGGAAAAGATGTAAATCTAAGAAAAGGTGAAGTCTTGAATGTTATATTGGTTGATCCAGTTGATGTACCGGTAATCTAAAATGCATTAATAAAAAAAGAGCTTTTAAAAAGCTCTTTTTTTTATCCAACTTGGTTTCTTCCGTTATTTTTCGCGTTGTATAATCTTTTATCAGCTGCTTCAATTATTGCTGGAGCATTATCTCCATCATATGGGAATGTCGACACTCCTAGACTTATTGTGACATTTGTCTCTTTATCACCTGCAAGTTTAAATTTTTTACTAGCTACTCGTTCACAAATTTTTTGAGCAGTTGAAAATGCTTCATCTTTTCCTGTGTTTGGAAGAATTATACTCATTTCTTCCCCGCCATATCTGCATACTATATCCGTTGCACGTACGTTTCTCTTTAGTGTTTGTGCAACTTGTCTTAGTACTGCATCTCCTGACTGGTGCCCAAAGGTATCATTGAATTTTTTGAAGAAATCTATATCGATGATAATTAGTGAAAAATTGTGATTATATCTTTTAGATTGTTCAATTTGCATTCTAATTTGTTCTTGGAAGTATCTGTGATTATATAATTCTGTTAGCCCATCAGTTGTTGCTAATTTGTATTGTTGTTCGAAATCTCTTGATTTTATAAGATATTTTACAATGTATGCAAATGTAAATGCTGCAATTGAAAATATTAGAGGATAAACTACTTCAAGCCATAGGTTTTCATATTTCATTGAGTAGTATGCTATTAAAATATATATAAAATATGCTGATAAAGACATCATTGAAGCTGTAAAAGCAGAACTTACACGAGTAACAACAGATGCAATAAATAATGCTAATAATATACTTAATGCTATTGTATAACCTCTATTTACTTTTTTAATAAAGTTATTGTCTATTATGTTATTTACATATGTTGCTTGAACCTCTACTCCTGGATAAATTTTGCCCGTAGGTACTGTTTTTATGTCAAATAGACTTGCAGCAGTAGTTCCAAAATAAATTATTTTATTAGAAAAATTATAATCAAGTTCTGTTTTTTCTCCATTTACGGCTTTAATTAATTGATACATTGGAATATAAGTGTATGTTCCTGCAGGGCCGTACCAATTTAAAATAGCACTTCCGTCATTATCTAAATAGATTTTTCTGTCACCTAATTTGAATTCTGAATGTTTATCAATTTCAAATGATGTTTGTTTTTCGCCTAAATAATTTAAGCCTACTTTTAGAGCTAATTGAGGATAGTAGTCATTTTTGTATTTTACGACTAAAGGCATTTTTCTCAAAATACCGTCATCTGATCGTGAAACATTTATTATACCTATGTTTGAAGTTGCATTTATAATTTCTTCAATTATTGTTCTGCAATTTTTGTATGTTAGTTGTGAAAAATCTATTTTAGAATTATTTTTTATATCAATTGTTAACTTTTGAGGTAGATTTGGAGGGATTCTTAAATCTTCTGATTGATTGTCAAAGTTCATTGATGTAAATACATTATTGTATTTTTTGAATACTTCAGTCAATTCTTTATCAGCTTGATTTTTGCTTTTTAAAGATTTTACAAACATTAAGTCAAATGCAATAATTCTAGGATTTTGTTTTTCAAGATAATTAACTATTTTAGCATAAGTATCTCTTGGAAGAGGCCATTCTCCATAGTTATCAAGAATATATTCATATGTAGCATCGTCAATAGCTACAATTACAATATCTTGATTTGCTTTTTTAGTTCCTTCATTTATTAAAATACTTTGTCGTAAATCAAATGTCCGATTTTCAATTGTGTCTATAAAATTGTTTAAATTAGCATTTTTAAGTATTAAAAACGCAAAGATAATAAAAAATATTAATCCAAATGCGTATGATATTCTTTTAAACATAACCCTCTATCTTCAAATTATACTATTTCATTCTTTCAGTATAATTGAATGTAGAAGATTTGGCAACAAAATGTTTTAACAAAAATTGTTTTTCCAAAATAAAATTGTTAAGTTTTAAAATTTCTGTAGAATATTCTAATTCATCGGGGTTTTGCAGATATCTTAATAAACATTGTTCGTGCAGATTCATCCTAATTCTCACCTTTAAAAATCTAATAACGGATAACGTTTTAATTATTGCAAAATTTAAAATTTTTAGCATCAGACAAATGCATGAGATTTATTAGTGCTTGCACTTTTTTATTTCTGTTGTATCATATAATTAGTCGAAATTGTAATAAAAAATCAAGTTTGGAATCTTGAGAAAAAGAAAGAGGTTAGAAATGAAAGACGGAATTCATCCAGATTATAAGAAAACAGTTATCAAATGTGTTTGCGGTAACGAAATTGAAACAGGATCTATTAACGATAATATTACAGTTGAAATTTGTAATAATTGTCATCCATTCTACACAGGTCAACAAAAAATTCTTGACTCTGAAGGTAGAGTAGAAAGATTCAACAAACGTTACGGTAACAAAAAATAAGTTATTAAGTTTGATAAAAAAGGGCTTTCTATTGTGGAAAGCCTTTTTTTGTTGAAAAAATTCTGTTTATATGTTAAAATAATATCGTTATTATAAGATAAGGAGCTGATTTATGAAAAATTTATTTAGTCCCGAAAAGTCGGGGGGGGGGCAATTTTAAGCTCCTTTAATGCTTTTACACTTGCGGAAGTGCTTATAACTTTAGGAATTATTGGTGTAGTTGCTGCTATGACTATGCCTACATTGATTGCAAATTATCAAAAAACTGTTACAGTAAACCGTTTGAAAAAAGCATATTCTGTCATGAGTAATGCTTTTGTGACATCTCAAAATGAAAATGGTGATATGAATACTTGGGGTATGAATAATATTGGTTCTGTTGATGATGGCTATGAAAATGTAATTCCTAATTTTTTACAGAATTATATTATAAAATATTTAGATGTTAGTGTTGATTGCGGGCTCAAATGTGAACGTCAAAAAGATATTAAGCGTTATAGATTAAATGGGCAAGATTGGTCTTGGTATAGTGTATTTGAATATGTTATATATTTGAAAGATGGAACAATTGTTGATTTTATGGTTGATAATAACGGAAAGCAATGGATGCTTGTTAGAGTTTATGTTGATACAAACGGAGATGCTAGACCTAACGTCTGTGGAAAGGATATTTTTACTTTTAAATTAGATACAGATGGTAAAAGTGCTTTAAATATGGCAGGTGTAACAGAAGTTAATCAATCTAAAAATCGTAGTACATTACTAGGAACTTGTCGAGATTGTTGTAATAAAAATGCAGGTGATTATGCCGGGGATTTTTGTGCTGGGCTAATCCAATATGATGGTTGGAAGATTAAGAATGATTATCCTTGGCAATAGATATAATTAATTTATAAAAAAATATTTACATTATGCCACTCTTATCATAAGAGTGGTATAATTGTTTTAGCGAGTTGAATTAGGGAGAAGTGAGTATGGAAAATAATAATAAACCTGTTGTAAATTTGATTTCAAAGCCTGAAAATATGTTAAAAACAGTATATACAGCATGCAGAACATGTTATAGTGCAGATTATCCGATAAATATTTATAATAGCACTGATGATAAAGAAAAAATGCTTAAATTAATTGAAAGGGTTATTTCTTCAGGGCATTATTCAACAATTGAGCATATACAGGTAAGTTTTGCTATCTCTAATGTGTCTAGAGCTTGTACTCATCAGCTTGTAAGACATAGGCACATGTCTTTTTCTCAAAAATCTCAAAGATATGTAAAAGAAAAAGGTCAATTTGATTATATAATTCCCCCTACTATTGAGAAAAATCCAGAATTAAAACAAAAATTTGAACTCTTTATGTCTAAGATTTCAGAGCAATATCAAGAATTTGTAGACGCTGGAATTCCTGCGGAGGATGCAAGATTTGTGCTTCCTAATGCAGCTGCAAGTTCTTTAGTTGTCAGTTTGAATTTAAGAGAATTAATTCATGTTGCAAATTTGCGACTTTGTACTCGTGCTCAATATGAGATTAGAACTATGGTTAAAATGATGTGTGATGAATTAATAAAAGAAGAACCATGGTTGAAACCTTATCTTGTGCCAAAATGTGAAAGATTGGGATATTGTGACGAAGATAAATCGTGTGGTAGAAAACCAAAATTAGAAGAAATTATTTCTAAATTACAAGGTAAAAATATATATATTTTTGTAGATGAATTGGAACGTTGTAGACCTATTTTTGCAATAGAATTACTTGAAGCAATAAAACATTTATTTAATGTTAAAGGACTTGCATTTATCTTAGGAATAGATAGAAGCCAGTTAAAACATACAATAAGTAATATTTACGGTTGTGGTATGGATGGAGAGGGGTATTTAAGAAGATTTATTGATTTGGAATTAGAATTACCTAAACCAGACATAAAAATCTTTACTAATTATTTACAACAGAAATTTGAAATTATTAATGCTAATGAAAGAGCAAAAGGAACATGGACAACGGGATATGATGAATTTAATAAATATTTCAATTTATTTGTAAATTTATATCCTTTACATTTACGAGAAATAGAACAAATTTATGCAAAATTTAATGTTATTACAAAAATGTT
>CALVEU010000050.1 GCA_944326635.1 Candidatus Gastranaerophilales bacterium
CATATTTTACCTGATTTTGTTGTAAATTTTCCATTGTGGTTGAGAGCGGATTATCGTTATATGTTTGCATATTGTGATAAATTTGGCTTAGATCCTCATTCTCAAATGCCATATTTGTTTGATAAAATTCCTTGTGCAATAAATTTACCAGCAATGGTAATTGTATTATTACTAACTATTTTGCTAATTAAAGGTGTTAAAGAATCAACCAGATTTGCAAGTATTATGGTTGGTGTAAATATGTTTATGATTTTATCATTTATAGTTGTCGGCGCATTTTATGTAAAGCCAGAAAATTGGGTCCCATTTGCTCCTAACGGTTTTGAAGGTGTATTTATGGGTGCATTTTTGATATTCTTTGCATATATTGGGTTTGATGCTATTTCTACAACTGCAGAAGAAACAGAAAATCCTCAGAGAGATTTACCTATTGCGATTTTAGGAACTTTGATTATTTGTACTGTTTTGTATGTTGCAGTAGCATTAGTTTTGACAGGGAATGTTCCATTGGGACATATTGATACTCAGGCTCCTATTGCGCATGCAATGCGTGTAATTGGTAAAGATTGGTTTGCAGGTTTGATTTCAATAGGTGCTTTGTGTGCTTTAACATCAGTAATTTTGATTTATCAATTAGGTACTACAAGAATTTTATATGCAATGAGTAGGGATAGATTTTTACCTAAATCATTGCGATTAATTCATAAAAAATACAGAACTCCGCATGTTTTGACTTGGATTTCAGGTATTGTAGTAATTGTATGTACTTTGTTTATGGATTTGAATATTTCGGCAGAATTGTGTAATTTTGGAACATTTACATCTTTTATAATAATTTGTATTGCAGTATTAATATTACGAAAAACAGATCCAGATAGACCAAGACCGTTTAAAGTGCCGTTTTCTCCAGTATTCCCAATTCTAGGGATTATTACTTGCGGTGGATTAATGGTATATTCTATGAAATTTTTAACAACTTCATCATTATATTTTCCACTTTGGTTATTGATGGGTGTTGCAATTTACGCCGGTTATGGATATAACCAAAAACGTTTGGAAGAAAAAGTTAAAATGCAAAGACAAGTAAAATCAAAACTTGAAGTTTAATTAGGCAGTATATTTCATATAGTGTTTAATTTATTTATAATATGGTACCTATTAAAATAAACTTTTTTGTTCATTTATATTTATATTTTTATAACCAAGGTGTCTGTATGTAGCGGGGGATACTTTTCTCCCGCGAGGCGTACGTTGTAATAATCCTGCTTGTAATAAGAAAGGCTCGCATACGTCTTCAATTGTTCTTACATCTTCACCAATAGCTGCAGCGATAGTTTCAATCCCGACAGGGCCACCGTCGTATTTTTCAATAATTAATCTTAAAAGGCTTCTGTCTGTATTATCGAGTCCGTAATTATCTATTTTTAGTATATCAAGAGATTTATTTGCTACATCTTCTGTGATTTTTCCGTCATGTTTAACTAAAGCATAATCTGAAACTCTTTTTACAAGCCTGTTTGCAATACGAGGTGTACCTCGAGATCTTTTAGCTATAGCATGAGCGCCTTCTTCTGTTATTTCAATATTTAGAATACCTGCAGTTCGAGTAATTACTTGTGCAAGTTCATCTTCCGTATAAAATTCAAGTCTGTGTATAATCCCGAAACGGTCACGCAATGGTCCAGATAATTCTCCCGCTTTGGTTGTAGCTCCTATCAGTGTAAATTTAGGAAGTGGAACTCGAAGTGTTTTTACGGTTTGGCTTTTTCCTGTTGTCATGTCTAAGAAAAAGTCTTCCATTGCTGGGTATAAAATTTCTTCTGCAACTTTATTTAGTCTGTGAATTTCGTCTATAAATAATATTTCGCCACCTTTTAAAGACATTAAAATACCTATAATGTCTCGAGGTCTTTCCAAGGCTGGAGCAGATGTGATTTTTATATCTACCCCCATTTGTTCAGCAATTACTCCAGCTAGGGTTGTTTTCCCTAATCCAGGTGGACCGTAAAAAAGTAAGTGGTCAAGAGGAAGCTCTCTTTTTTTTGCTGCTGCAATAGAAATTTTTAAAGTTTCTTTGAGAGCTGATTGACCAATATATGTATCAAATGATTTTGGACGAATACAATTTTCAAAGTTTTTGTCATTATCTAGGCATTCACATTTTACTACCGAATTCTTTTTCTTTTCGGTTATACTTTTATGTTGAAAATCGTTGTCGTCTGCTATTATACTCATTGTTTTTCCTTTATATTTATGATAACATAAAATTAATGCTAAGGAAAGAATATTAAGAAGGAGAAGTTATGAAAGTATCAGAACGTTTGGAACAAATTCCACCATACTTATTTGCAGAAATTGATAGAAAAATTGCTGAAGCGAAAGCTAAAGGTATTGATATTATAAGTTTAGGAATTGGCGATCCTGATACTCCTACTTTACCTCCAGTTGTTGAAGAAATGCACAAGGCAATTGATAATCCTAAAAATCATGATTATCCTCCATATAACGGGACTGAAAAATTCAGAAAAGGTGCATGTGAATGGATGAAAAATCGTTTTGGTGTAGAATTAGATCCTGATAAGGAGATGCTTGCAAATATTGGATCTAAAGAGGCTATTGCTCATGTGTTTTTTGCTTATGTAGATAAAGGAGATTATACTCTAGTTCCAGATCCAGGATATCCTGTTTATCATAATGCTACTATTTTTGCAGGTGGTACTCCTTATGAAATGCCATTATTAGAAGAAAATGGTTATTTGCCTGACTTTGATAAAATTCCTGAAGATATTGCTAAAAAATCAAAAATCATGTTTTTAAATTATCCAAATAATCCAACAGGAGCAGTTGCTGATTTGGATTTCTTTAAGAAAGCTGTTGATTTTTGTAAAAAATATGATATTTTATTATGTTCTGATATGGCATATTCTGAAATGACATATGATGGCTATAAAGCTCCTTCCGTTTTGCAAGTCGAAGGTGCAAAAGATGTAGCAATTGAATTCTATTCTCATTCAAAATCATATAATATGACAGGATGGAGGGTAGGTTTTGTATGTGGTAATGCTGATGCAATAAAAGCCCTTGGAACTATTAAAAACAATATTGATTCAGGTACCTTTAAAGCTATTCAAGATGCTGCAACTGTTGCTTTTAATATTGATCCTAAATATATTAATGATTTGAATAAAATGTATCAAGAACGTAGAGATGCTGCAGAAGAAGGTTTTAGAGAACTTGGCTGGAGTGTAAAACCTTCTAAAGCTACATTCTACTTATGGCTTCCAGTACCAAAGGGTATGTCTTCTGAAGAGTTTGTTACCATTATGCTTGAAAAAGCTCATGTTGTTGTGCCACCTGGAAATGGTTATGGTCGATATGGTGAAGGTTATTTCCGTGTCGCTTTAACTAAAGATGTTGATACTATTAAAGAATGTATTAAACGAATGAAAGATGCAGGAATAAGATATGTTTAATTAAAAAAAAAATCGCGATTTTTCTCGCGATTCTTTTTTTTTACCAAGGATAATTTATTTCCCAGCTGTCATATTGGATTAATCTTCCGCAATGTCGATTTTCTGTACTATCTTTGCTGCAGGCTTTTAAAAGCCATTCTCTGTCATTTTGAGTATTTGAATATGAGTAAAAGCCAAATTTATTAGATTCTACTTTCATGGCAAATATATCTTTTCCAAGGGTATTAGGGTTTTGTATGCCATTAATATCGGCAACTATATATATATGTGTGAAATACCAACCTGAGTCGCAAACCCAATTCCCCTCACTATCTGTGCTAGGCTCATCACAATGCCCGTCAAGTGAAAATCCTATAATAGCACCATTTGCAAGTGCTATTATATATTTCTTACCTTTTAATGTACTGTCGTCGGTGGTTTTATTGAGATAGTATAATCCATCATAGCCGATTTTTTTAAAAGTTGTAATGCCGTAATTTTTTATAGGTTTTACATATGGGATAAAATATTTTTCTGTAAAACTTTTGAACAATTCGTCTTCGTTTGAAGATTGTCCGTAATAACTTCCTGTATCCCAATTGGTCATATCACCATAATCGCTTTTGGCTCTTTCAAATGCCTGAGATAAAATAGAATATGTTGCTTTGAGTTGAGTTACAGCTCTTTTCTTTTGGAAATTTGTAACCAAATTAGGCATTGTCATTGCCGCAACTATGCCAATTATTCCTAAAGTAATAAGAACTTCTGCAAGTGTGAATGCTCTCTTGTGATGTTTTATATCACTATTATTACATACTTCTGATATAAAGTAAAGAGTATTCTTTGAAATAGTTGCTATAATTGAGTTTCGCGGGGGGGGGGCAATTTTAAAGCTTCTTGAATAAACATTTTTCAACCTCCATTTATTTATTTATTATTATTATTTCTTATAAAGTTATATTTGTCAATATAAATTAAATACTGTGTTTAGATGAATTAATATGCTTGTCGTAAGTGGTTATTGGTGGTATAATTTTTCTATGGAATGTCCAAAATGTGGTTTAGAAATAGATGATAAAGCGATGGTTTGCCCTAATTGCAAAAAGGTGCTAAAGCTCGCTTGCCCAATTTGCAAGACAATTAATGAAAGTAATACTTGCAGAAAATGTGGGTATGTTATTATTTCTAAATGTCATAATTGTGGGAAAATTAATCAAACTATAGCTAAAAAATGTAAAAAATGTGGTTTTGATACTGAAAAAAGTGTCATAATGAATGAATCTAATACTGATGATTTTGTTATGTTAACTATTGATTTTCCTAATATGGATGAAATGAAAAATCTTTTAGGATCAGCCAAATTATTAAATAAGTTTAAAATTAATTTAGATAAGCTGATAAAAGATTACACAAAATCTATAGGTTTAAGACGCCAAATTATTGGAAAAACTTATGTTATAAGATTTGATAAGGAATATACATTTAATAGTTCTGCTTCTATGGCTGTTAAATCTGCTATTGATCTTTTAAATTTGATTACTGCAATGAATTGTAAGTTAACTCAAAAAAAACATGCATCAATTCGTTGTAATATGTTTTTGTTAAAACGTAATATTGAAGATGATCCAAATAATTATGATTCTGGTTTTAATATTAGCCTCTTAAATCAAAATGCTAAAAAGAAAGAAGATAAAATCCTTAATACATTTCAAGTTTTAACTGATGATAATGTAAGTGATGCAATTTCAGGAGATTATAAAATATCCCCATTAAATTCTGTATTGGTGAATGATGAAATGGTGATGTTTTATGAGGTTGATTTAAGAGAATTTGTAAAAGTTGAATATCCTGAAGAAGAGGAAGAAAAAGAAATTGAAATCCCAAATTTTGTTCAAAATATGCTTATTGAACAAGATAAATTAGATGGTGAGGCTCTTAATAATTTGGATTCTCCAGGTGATCCTGATGCTATTTACGATATTGAAACCATTAATTTTGATGAAATAAAAGCAGAATTTATAAGAACAGAAAATATTGATGTTTTGTTTCATATTTTAAATAAATTTCAAGCAGTTCCAAAAGGTATTGTGGCTATAAAAACTGCAGAAATGTACAAACCTTACACTTTGAAAGTTCTTAACGCTGCTGCAAGTACTGGAAAATTTAATAATATTATTTCAATTACTTGTTATGATGAAATGAAATATTCTCCATATTCTTTTTTTAGAGATTTGGTTTCAGCAATTTTTGAATATACAGTATCTCAAAAATTATTTTTTCAAAATGATTTTTCAATGTTTGCATCTGTTGATCCTGATGGTTTGATTAAGGATCTAATTACATTACAAAAAAGAGATGATAATAACAATGAGGATACTCGTTATGTTTATTTTGATATTTTCTTAACGTTATTGCAAATTATTCCTAAGACTCTTATTTTTATTGAAGATTTTGACAAAATTGATTCAAGTTCTTATGATGTTTTAAAATTTTTGTTTGAAGCTTTTGAACAATTAGATATTAGTTTTTTAATTTCTTATAGTAAAGATTTTTCATTACATAGGGATTGTCATTTCTTGTTAAGTAAACCATATTATACAGAAATTTCATTAAAACCAACTTCTTTTGAAAAATTAATAGAAGAAAATAAAATTTATTATAGAAATATATTAAACAATTTCTATTTTCAAAGGGTTGCAAAATATGCTTGTGGAAGTAGTTTATTTATAGATATCGCTATTCAATATTTGATTGAATCAGGAGTTTATGCAGCTGATGATGATAGTATTGAAATGATAAACCCAAAAACAATTATTATTCCTTCAAGTTTGGATAAGCTTGTAGCAAGAAGACTAAATCTATTGCAGGATGACGAAGCTGCAATGAAGTTTCTAACTTCAATAGTTTTATTGGGAACTCGTATTGATATGGGAACTATTGATAGTTTGGGGTATCAAAATAAAGCTGAAATTATTGAAAAATTATCTAATATGGGCTTTTTGTATGAATATAATAATTGTATTTATTTCCCAAATTATAATTTATTGAGAGATAATTTGCTTACAACAATAAGTAAAATATATTTAAAAGATGTTGCAAAAGAATTGTTTGAAAAAGTTTTTAATGAAGGTATGCCAAGTCCTGTAAAAGCTTATTTATATAGTTTACTTGAGGATGAAAATAATGAAAGAATTCAATGGGAACAGTTAGCAGAGATTAATTTATCATTAGGAGATTTCAGTTCTTATTTGAATTGTACAAATAAAATATTGGACTTGCTTTCTAAAAATACTGATCCAGAGCAAGTGGAAAATATAGAGAATTATAAACTTCATTTGTATGAGGATATTTCAAATAATTTATATGATTATGTTCCTGATAAGACTTCTGATATTGCAGAAATTACATTGAAAAATTTAGAAAAAACAACTGATACAGACAGAATAATCTTATTATGTAATAAAATGATAAATGGTTCTCTTGTTGCTGGAAACTATAATCATGCATTGGAATTAACTCATAAAGTTTTATCATTATTGCCTCCATCATCATTAAATCCTGGAGATCCAAATTTTAATAGTTATTTCTTCTTGATGTCTGTTATTCATATCCAAATATTATTTAACATTGGAGCTTTAGCAGATTGTTTGGATATTGGTTATAAAGTGTTAAATGTTATAAATAATCAGACTATCAGTTCATTAAAGCCTGATTATATGTCAGAAGATGATTTTCAATCTTTAATTGTAGATTCAGCTGGATATGTTGCTTTAGCTAATGTATTATTGCTAGTTGGTAATGTTGATGAATTTTTAAAAATTTTACATGGCGAGTTAAATTGTATACCTGAATCTTATAATTTATTTATTGATTTGCAAAGTTTGTTGCATGGAAATCCTATTAGTTCTTTGAATTCTAGAATTTCTGAAAATGACAGGTTTGGTGTTGTTATTTATAACATAATTAATGCTTTTCATAATTTTTCAGGTGATTATAAGTTATTTGCTGAGGATATTTACAAAGCAAAAGTTATTTCAAAGCGTAACAGATTGCATCAATTAGAATTATTTGCTGATTTAATGATCGGTTATGCATATATGGAATTAGGTTCTTATAAAAAGGCAGATTCTATTATTTATAAAATAATAAAAGCAACTAATAATAATGGTATGACTACTCTATTATATGTTGCTTGGTATGTTATGAGTGAGTTACATTTAAGACAAAATAAATATGAAGTTGCTTTTGGTATAATAAATAATTCATTGATTCAACTTGAAAAAAATAATACTACAAGTGAATATTTATTGATGTTATTTAAATATAGTATGTACAAAGTAATGATGTATAAAAAGCAATATGATAAAGCAGATATTTGTATTAGTCACGCAAGATATATTGCAGAAAAATATGGTATAAATTTTGTATTTGACACTGATCAAAATCATTATATTCCAGTTGTAGATGATGAGGTCTCTATTGAGGAAGCTGGTATTTTATTAGATATTAATTCTGATGTAAATCATGATAATCAAAGTATGGGAAGTGAGGGTGTATGAAAATATTATTTGCAGCAGCAGAAGTAGCTCCTTTTTCAAAAGCTGGAGGTTTAGCTGATGTAGTTGGAAGTTTGCCTAAATGTTTAGAAAATGATGCAGAAATTGCAATTTTTACGCCTTTACATGGTTTGATTGATTTAAATAAATGGGGAATAAAAGAATTAGAAAATTCTGCATTATGGCTTACATTTAACGGAATGGGGCATAAATTCAGGTTATTTATGTGTAAATTGCCTGGTACTAGTATCAATGTATTTTTTGTTCATAATGATTGGTATTTTACTTGTTTCAAAGAGGTTTATCCAAAGTGGCTTGATCCAAAATATGAGCATGAAAGATATATTGCATTTTCTCTAGCAACAATGGAATATGCAAAATTATTGAATTTTAAAGCTGATGTTATTCATGCAAATGATTGGCATACAGCTATGATTCCTGTATATTTACATAGTAATTACCGATATGATGAATTTTGGAAAAATACAAAATGTGTATTTGAAATTCATAACCTTGCATATCAAGGTGTTTGGTTTGAAGATGTTCTGGATTTTGCTAATATGCGCAAGGATATTGTCTATAATGAATGGGGTGTAGAGCATTATGGCAAAGTTAATTGGATGAAAGGTGCAATTAATTATTCTGACAAAGTGATAGCAGTGTCTCCAACATACGCAAAAGAAATTTTAACAGGTGAATATGGAGAAGGAATGGATTATACTCTCCGAATGAACCAAAATAAACTTGTTGGAATATTAAATGGTATTGATTATGATGTATTTAATCCAAAGACTGATAAGAATATTGTAAAAAAATATGATGTTAAATCTTTAAAACATAAAGATGAAAACAAGAAAAAGGTTTGCGAGGAATTTGGTCTTGAATATGATCCAAATAGACCTATGTATGCAATGGTATCACGTTTAGTTGGTCAAAAAGGAATTGATTTAATTCGACAATGTGAAAGTGAATTAAAATCATTAAATGCTGATTTTATATTTTTAGGCAGCGGAGAAAAAGATTATGAAAATCTTTTAATTTGGTTATCAAATAATTCTTCTAATATAAGAGCATATATTGGTTATCGAGGAGATTTAGCTAATCAAATTTATGCCGGAAGTGATTTTTATTTAATGCCTTCAAAATTTGAGCCTTGTGGTCTAAGTCAGTTAATTGCTATGAGGTATGGCTCATTACCTATTGTAAGAGCAACAGGTGGACTTGAAGATACTGTGACCGGTTATCCTTTGAATGATTCTAATGGCTTTAAATTTTGGGGATATTCTGGTTGGGATATGATGCAGGCAATTTATTGTTCTTTGGGTGTATATCAAGATAAATATACATTTAACGCAATGAGAAAGTCTGCAATGGAAGCTGATTTTTCTTGGGGCAGAAGTTCTCAAAAATATTTGAATATTTATAAAGAATTAATTTGACTTATTTGATAAAAAAGTGCAAAATTGTGGTATGCAAGGAATTAAGTTTGAGTATTTAAAATTGCATATTTCAGTTTTACTTGCAGGTTTTACAGGTATTCTTGCAAAGTTAATTCCTATGAATGAAGGACTGATTGTTTTTTATAGAATGCTTTTTGCTTTTTTAATTTTTTGTATAATGCTTTTTTGTATGAAAAAGAAACCGATTGAAAATGTTTCAAATTCTATAAAAATTATTGGTTTAGGAGCATTACTTGCACTGCATCTTATATTTTTTTTCGGGAGTATCAAATATTCAAGTGTATCAATAGGAGTTGTATGTTATTCTCTTGTTGGATTTTTTACTGTATTATTTGAACCTTTGATTGAAAAGACTAAATTTTCTTTTATTGAGTTGTTTTTTAGCTTGTTGGCTGTTTTAGGAATATGGTTGATATTTAGTTTTGATCCAAGTTACAGGTTTGGTATTGTTCTTGGAATTATTTCTGCTGCTTTATTTGCTCTTTACACATTGTATAATCAAATAATTGAAGTAGGTAAGTCTACAAGGAATATGCTCTTTTATGAGTTATTAGGCGGAGCTCTTTTTATGATAATAATTCTACCTATTTATTTGCATTTTAATACAGTAAGTACGATATTGCCTAATCTTGCAGAATGCTTTTGGCTTTTAATCTTAGCATTTTTTTGTACTGTTTTGTTATATTTATTACATATTTCAGTTTTAAAAAAATTATCAGCTTTTACGGTAGGTATTGCAGGAAATCTAGAGCCTATATATGGAATTTTATTAGCAGTAATTTTCTTTGGAGAAGCTCATGATTTTACTATCTCTTTTTATATAGGAATGTTTTTAATTCTGTTATCAGTATTTTTACAATCGATAATGAAAAATAAAAAAGCCTTTTAAATTAAAAAGGCTTTTTTAGATTTTATTTATTATTGTTAGTTATAAATTTTCTTTGTTAAATCAGCTTTTCTGATTCTTACATTTTCAGGAGTAATTTCAACAAGTTCATCATCTCCGATGTATTCCATACATTCTTCTAAAGACATTTCTTTATGAGCTTGAAGAGTTACCATAACATCAGCTGTTGCACTTCTCATATTGGTTAATTTTTTAGTTTTGCAGATATTAACCACGATATCTTGAGGTTTGTTGCATTCTCCGATAATCATACCACGATATACTTTTGTTTTTGGAGTTACAAAGAATACCCCTCTGTCTTCGTATTGAGCTAATGCGTATGGAATAGCTTCGCCTTGTTCGTGAGCAATAATAGAACCGTTTCTTTGACGAGGAATATCGCCTGCATATGGTCTGTAATCTAAGAATGTATGGTACATGATTCCTTCGCCGCGTGTCATTCTGATAAATTCACTTCTGAATCCGATTAGACCTCTTGCTGGAATATGAAATACCATTGTAGTTCTGTTTTTAGCATTATTCATTTCTTTCATTTCAGCTTTTCTGCCTGAGAGTCTATCAATACAGCTTCCTGCATATCCTTCAGGTACATCTACAATTAAGTTTTCATATGGTTCAAATTGTTTTCCGTCTATATTTTTATAAATAACTTCTGGTTTTGAAACTTGGAATTCATAACCTTCACGACGCATTGTTTCGATTAAGATTCCTAAATGTAATTCGCCTCTGCCTGATACTCTGAATACATCTGTAGAATCTGTATCTTCAACACGTAAACTTACATTCTTTTCTAATTCATCATATAATCTTTTTCTTAATTGTCTTGATGTTACAAATTTCCCTTCTGTACCTGCAAATGGGCTGTCATTTACAGAGAAATTCATTTGTAATGTAGGTTCATCTACTTTAATTAAAGGTAATGGTTTTGGATCAGATAAAGAACAAACACTTTCACCGATTTGGATATCAGCAAAACCTGCAATTCC
>CALVEU010000051.1 GCA_944326635.1 Candidatus Gastranaerophilales bacterium
TTTGTGTCTGTTTTGTAAAAAATCTTTTCATAAATAGCTCCTTTCTATTTGTATATTTATTATAACACATTTTTAACTAAAATATTTTTTCTTAACACGACTTTTAAATGAAGATTTTGCCAATTCAATAGCTTCAATTTCAGAGAAAAATATTTTATCTTCTCCAATTTGTTCTGTTATTTTATATTGTTGCAACTGATTATATACATCTTCATTATTAATAACCATCAATATTTTTATATGTTGAGATTTCAAACGCAAAATAATATCTTCAAGCGCAAAAATAGCTGAAATATCTAATAAATCATCACTATCATAAACTAAAATTAAATATCTTGTACCTAAAAATTCATCAAATTGAGATATCAACTGAGTTGCAGAACCAAAGAAAAAAGCTCCATTTATATGCACTACTCGAATTTTATGCCTATAATCCTTTTCTAAAACTTTTTCTAATTTCATAATATCTTTGTCATAAACAACTTTATTGACAAGTTTTGCTTTATCTGCAGTTCTTTTAGCATATAAAAGAGCCGCAAGAGTAATCCCTGCTCCTACTGCAACAATTAAATTATAAAATACTGTTAATAAGAAAACTAGAATAAGAACATACAAATCATCTTTTGGCGCTAATTTTATAACACGTAAAAACTTTGTATCAATTATGTCATATCCTATTTTTATCAAAATACCAGCAAGCACTGCTAACGGAATTTCTGCGACAAAACCAGAAAATTTATAGATTAATAAAACTAAAATAAAAGAAGTTACAACTGCAGCTAATTTTGTAGATGCACCAGTCTTTAAAGCTGCAACAGTTCGCATTGTCGCAGCAGAACCCGGCAAAGTACCAGTCAAAGCACAACAAATATTTCCTATACCTTGTGCTGATAACAAGCTTTTTGGCGGAAGCTGAACTTTTGTAATTGAAGTGCAAACTAATCCAGTCAAAAGACTTTCTGATGATAAAATTACAGCCAAAGTAATTGAATATTGCAAATAAGTAATTAAATCATGCAAGTTTGTCTGAGGAATATGAATAGCTGGCAAAGATACAGAAATTTCAGAAATCTTTGAAACATTCAATCCCATCTTTATTGAGACTATAGTACAAATTATTAATGCTAAAATTTGAGATGGGACATATTTATTCCACTTTTTAGGAAATAAAAACACAATTAAAAGAGTCAACAGACCTATTGAAACAGCTTGTAAATTCAAATTACTGAAAGACTTAAATACCATTTCTAAACTTTCAATAGTATTTGAACATGGTGCAATACCTAGCAATGGATTTAATTGCATAATTATAATAATTACACCTACACCATTCATAAAGCCAGAAATCACAGGATATGGAACATATTTCACAATTTCAGGCAATTTAGTTAAAGATAATAATATCTGAATAATTCCGGCAAGAAATATAATAAAAATTACAGAAGAAATATCTTTGTTTAAAGCGTGCATAATAGATGCAACAACAATTGCAACAGGTCCTGTCACTCCAGAAATCATAGGGATTTTAGTACCTAAAATCCCAGCTATAACAGATAGAATTATAGCGCCCCAAATACCTGCACTTGCGCCAAATCCTGTAGCTACACCAAATGCTAAAGCCTGTGGTAAAGTAATTATCGCTGCGTTCAAGCCGCCTAATATATCCCCTGCAAAAACTTGCAACTTGCTTTTAAAATCCATGTAACTATTATAATTAATCTTTATGATATAATCAACCTATGAAGTTGAGAGAGATTTATAATACAGACAAAACTACTATTTCTTTTGAAGTTTTCCCTCCCAAAGAAAACTCTGAAAAATTGCTAGAAGAAATTAATGTTTTAAAACAACATAATCCAGCATTTATTTCATTAACCTATGGTGCTGGAGGAAATGAAAATAAGTCATTTGAACTTTTAAAACAAATTAAAGATACAGGAATTAATGTTATGCCACATTTTACCTGCATCACAACTACAAAAGAAAACATTGAAAAAAATATAAATAAATTAATCAATCTTGGTATTGAAAACATTTTAGCTCTACGCGGAGATATTCCAGAAAACAAAGAATTGCAAAAGCACGATTTTTATCATGCAAGTGACCTTGTTGAATTCATTAAACACAAAACTAATTTATCAATAGGAGTTGCGGGATACCCTGAAGGACATATCGAAAGTCCCAATATAGATACAGATATAAGTTATTTAAAAGCAAAAGTTGATAAAGGGGCTGATGCAATTTTTACTCAACTATTCTTTGATAATAATAATTTTTATAAATTTATTGATAAAACAGAAAAAGCAGGTATAAATATTCCTATAATTCCAGGTATTATGCCAATAATAAGCGAAAAACAAGTTGAAAAAATGGTAAAACTTGCAAATATTACAGTTCCTAAAAATATTCAAGAAAATATTTGCAAACTAAAAGATAAAGACCTAATTGAATTTGGTATTGAATATGCAAGTTTTCAATGCGAAGAATTAATTAAAAATGGCATTAAAGGATTACATTTTTATACACTCAACAAATATTATTCTACAAATCAAATTTTAAACAATATAAAGGAGTAAATATATGGAAAACCTAAACAATCATATTGAGCATACATTATTAAAACAAGATGCGAAATTGGAAGATTTTATAAAGTTATTTGAAGAAGCTAAAGAACATAAATTTTTAGGTGTTTGTATAAACCCAGCCTATGTAAAGCTTGCTAAAGAAAATTTGTATGGTACAGATGTTAAAATAGTTACAGTTGTAGGTTTTCCTCTAGGTGCAAACAGATCTGACGTTAAGGCATTTGAAACAACAAAAGCAGTAGAAGACGGTGCTGATGAAATTGATATGGTCATTAATGTATCAAAATTAAAAGATAAAGACTACAATTTCATAATAAATGATATAAAAGCAGTAAAAACTGCCTGCAAAGATAAACCTCTTAAAGTTATTTTAGAAACAGACCTACTTACAAAAGAAGAAATAAAAAAAGCCTGTGAATTATGTATAGAAGCAAAAGCAGACTTTGTAAAAACATCAACCGGATTTGTAAAAGGTGGAGTTGGTGCTAAAGCTGAAGATGTAAAATTAATGTTCGATACAGTATCTCCATACGGGCTGAAAGTAAAAGCATCTGGCGGAATAAGAGATAAAGAAGCAGCGCTAAAAATGCTTGAAGCAGGTGCTGAAAGACTAGGCACAAGCTCTGGTGTAAAAATCGTTTCTTAATATTTGACCATGCTATAATATTCATTAAAGGAATAGCATATGGGTGATGAAGATAAACAGTTTGATGCCACCCCGAGGAAACTCGAGCAGGCAAGAAAAGAAGGACAGGTTGTTAAATCAAAAGATTTTTCGACCGCTTTATCTTTGCTTATTTTATTTTCTGTAATCTTCGGGCTTGCACCTTTTGTTTGGGATCAAATTGTGCAATTATATACCTTGCTTTATGAACAAATACCCAATGGACATCTGTCTGAAATAGGTATGACATATATCACAACTGTTACAATAAAATGTGCAGTTTTAATTATTGGGCCAATTCTTTTTATAGCATGGTTTGTTGCAATTATGGCTGATTTTATTCAAGTAGGTCCTCTTGTTGCTACAGCCCCACTAATGCCAAAACTTGATAAATTAAATCCTACAAAATACTTTAAAAACATAATGTCAATAAAAACATTATTTGAATTATTTAAAAACATTTTAAAAGTAGTTTTACTTGGTTACATAGGCTGGAGCGTTTATATGGAACATATTGAAAGCATATTAATGCTAGCAGCCGTCGATAACAACTTTGCAGTTATGATAGAATTCGGCAAACTGATAACTGACTTTATTTTTAAAGCCTGCATTGCATTTTTAGTAATTTCAGCTGCTGACTATGGTGTTACAAAATGGAAATTTTTAAAAGACCAAAAAATGTCATTTAAAGAGATTAAAGATGAATATAAAAATACAGAAGGTGATCCAAACGTAAAGGCAGCTCTAAGGCAAAGACGTATGCAAATGCTTCAAAAAGGTATGATGGACGCAGTTCCTGATGCAGATTTTGTTGTTACAAACCCAACACACATCGCATGCGCCTTAAAATATAAAGCAGAAGAAATGGCATCACCTATGCTTATTGCAAAGGGAACTGAATTAATAGCTAAAAAGATTATAGGAATTGCTAAAGAACATGGAATTCCAGTTATAGAAAACGCTCCAGTTGCAAGAGCTCTATACAAAATGGTAGATTTAAACCAGCAAATTCCTCCTGAATTGTACAAAGCAATAGCTGAAATCTTACTTTTTGTATACAAATTGAAAAATACTACAAATAAAGGTATAATAAAGTAAATTCTATGATAAAATAGTTTTGAAATCATGGTTATGCAAAATAAAAATAAATTACAAGAATATATAGATATTGTCCAAAAAGTTGCTAAAGTTGAGCATAGAAGAATTCCTGCTCATATGGTAGATTATGAAGAATTAGTATCAATAGGTATTTTAGCAATTCAAGTTCTAATCAAAAATAAAACTCCAGAGCAATTAGAAAAATACAATACAGCATATATTGCAACTGCTGTAAGATGGGCTATTAGAAATGAATTACGAATCAGATATAAATGGTACTCTTTAAAACATAAAGCTGATGATGAATATGAAGAAGAAGAAGCAGTTGAAGGAATGGATATGCAAAAAGCTAAAGTTCGTGAAGCTGTTTATGAAACAATTCTTTCAATTGATGGTCTTGCGGCTGCTGCAAGTGACAACGATTCACCATTTGATTTCTTAAAAGATCCGCATGCTCAACCTGATGAAAACGCAGAAATTACTGAAATGGGTAGAATGATTAGAGAAGCTATTGCTAAACTTCCACCAAAAGAAAGAACTGTTGTTGAATATAGATTTTACAGAAATATGCAAGTAAAAGATATTGCAAAACAAGTTGGTCTATCTTCTTCGCGTGTAACTCGTATTGTACAAGCATCTTTAAATACCGTAAAAGAATATTTAAATTCCAAAGAACAATTTGGATATTAATAGAAATTAAGATTTAACAATTTTTATTCTGTCATCTTCTTTAATCTCAATTGGTCCATTGTGATTTTTAATATATTTAGCGGTATATACATTTTTATCTACATCAAACTTTTTCACAACATAATCAGGATTGTGATTAACCGGAAGATAATCATCTCCTCCGTATGCAAAGAAATCATCACAAGCTACACTATATGTTTTTGTTGTACTAGGATTATTTATATTAATAGGGATTTTATTACCTTGTTTATCAATATAAGATAAATCTATTAACTGCCCCTTATCAGAAACAGTATAATTTAAACCTGAGACAAGCAATATACCCGGTTTATGACCTGGATTTACAAATGATTTTGCACCATTTTTTATAGCATCAACTATTTGTTTTTCAGATAAGTTGCAAATCATCATTTTATCTTCAAAAGGAGTTACATCATTAATTCTTCTTGAATCAACTTCTCCTTCAGCAAAAAAACCTCGAAGATTACCAGCATTTAAGATAGCTATATCAGTTCCTAATTCATTTTTCATTGCATCTACAATAACATTTCCATGAGGATTATTTGCAATTAATCTATCTTTTGGAGATGGAGGCGCTGATTTTATTGTACCTAAAACTTCAGGTTTCCCAATTATAGATTCTACAGCCGTTTTAAACGGTAATTTTCTTGTAAAAGAGCCTGTTCTCATAACATTATTTTGAACTTTTGTCAAAACACCATTTTTATCAAATTCAACATTTAAAACACCAACATATTCTCCATCTTTACCGATTTGAGTTAAAACTACCGGTTCTCCAGATTTTGAATACAATAAATTTTCACCTTCTTTTACACCTTTATACAAATCATGTGTATGGCCGCCTAAAACAATATCAATCCCTGATGTTTCTTGAACTATACGTTTATCAACATCTTTTCCAGAGTGGGATAATAAAATAATTTTATCAATATTTTGAGCTTTTAATTTATCAATTTCTTCTTGAATTTTTTTAATAGTTGTATCAATATTATCAATTTTTATATCTTCTAAAGACTCTCTTGTTCCAACTCTTTCAAGAGCATCAGATGGTGCAGTTCCTATTACTCCAAATTTAATGCCATTATTTTCTTCAATAACAGATTTCTTAATCTTTCCAGCCATTGGACTATTTGGTTTTACAGTAACATTAGCAGCCAATAAATTATATTTTGCATCTTTCAAGGATTCTGCTAATGCTGCAGGAGTTGCATCTAACTCATGGTTACCCAAACCATTGTTTTTAACACCAATCCAATTAAGGAAATGACTTGCGACTTTATTAGTCATTGGATTTGATCCTAGTAAAATATCACCAGATGCTAATTTTAATTTAGTCGATGACGTACTATTTGCATCAAACAATCTAGCCATTTCACAAATTCTTTCCATATTTGTCATCTTGCCATGCAAATCTGAAATATAAAATATGCTTGTTGTTGTACGATCAGGCTTTGAATACTGCGGAGTAGAAGTATTTTGCGGATAACTATATTCTGGAACTTTAGCTTCAGACTTAGAATCGATTTTTTCAAAAGTATCTTGCTTCATTTGAGGTGCAAGTTGAGGTTGTTGGCTTTGCACTTGATTTACACTACCCATTGCTTTAAATGAAACTTTTGGTAATCCGTTTATCATTAAATTCATATTTTTTCACCTTTTTTTTATTTAAATTTATAAACTATTCTCAATATTTTTTTTGCTAAAAAATGACTTAATGTAAATAAACATTAAGCCGCTTGTTTCAACTGAGATTGTTTTTTCAATTCCTTATAGGTTTTCAAACC
The DNA here is from genome assembly GCA_944326635.1 of Candidatus Gastranaerophilales bacterium. Lineage (GTDB taxonomy): Bacteria > Cyanobacteriota > Vampirovibrionia > Gastranaerophilales > Gastranaerophilaceae > Stercorousia. The sequence goes on from CALVEU010000051.1 coordinate 6,843, forward strand.
TTCTACCCAGTTTTCAACAAGATTTACATCATCTGCAACAACTGCCTGAGGCAAAGCTGCATGGTGAATTTTCGGAAGCAAATAATCTTCCGAATATTCTACCGGTTTTGAAATATTATCATCTGTATCATTACATATGAAAATCATTTTTCCATTTTTATCAGTCTTAGTTCCAATAATAGTTATCTCATGACCATTTATAATAGTATTGTTATTATCAACCTGTGTATAACCGATAATTACATTCTCACCTAAATTCAATGCATCAGTTATTTGCTTTTTCATAGTATTAAAATCTGTTTCATATCCAATTAGTCTTGCATTTTCATCAACTGTTTGGTAAGTAACTGAAATTTTATTTTTATCCTCCACTACAGATTCTGTAAATGTTTTTTCAAATTCAATTAAACCTTTATCATTTTGATTAAATTTTCCAGCACGCTTATCAGTTAATGTGTCATAGGATTGTTGAGAGCCAACTTGCATAAAAGTAGATTGCATTAAAACATCTAGAGGAGTTCTTTCTAAATTATCTTTATCCACTGTTTGAATAAAAGCTCTTACAATTGCATTTTTATCAGGAGCAAAAGTTAATTTTGCTTTGTCAAAATCATGTGCTTCATAAGGAATTTCAAAAGCATTTAATAACCAAATTGCATCAAGAGTATTATCAGCTAAATTATTCATCTTAATAGTTTTTTGAACACTCATTGCTGGAGAACTTAATCCTTCTGCAAACCTTGCGAATTCTGCAGGATGTTTATCTGCTAGATTAAACTCAATACTAGATGCAACACAAGTTCCTGAATGTTCTACATCAATATCAGATGGTCCAGAAAATGGTAATGATTTAGTAACATTATCATTTTTATTTTTTTCAACAGCCTCTACTTGGGCTCTATACTTTGTTGGAATATTCCCAAACTGCTGAGTAATAGCATGAGGATTTGCAAGGGTATCTATTGTATTTTTCAAAATAACTACATTACTAAGACCTTGAGCCCTTTGCGTTGTAGCTATTTTATATAAATTATCAAGAGTTGTTGAATTATCATTTGAATCAGCATTTAATAAAATGCCAGTTTTCAAAAGCATGTGCAAATTCTTTTTAGTCTCTCTATCAGAAATTTTTACAAGCTCATTATATTTATTTTTTTCATCTTTAGAAGTCAATTCAGTTCGTAATCTTGAAGCAGTAAGAGCAGGATTATAAGGGACTTGAGTCATGATAGGATTTGACATAAAAGATGGCTTACTATCTTTTACATGCTCATTTTTATCAACCTTAGTAGCATTAACAGTCTTTACTGTGTTATAATTATTATATTGCTGGGTATTAAAATTTAATGAATACACAATTCCACTCCACTACTACTTATTATAATAAAAAAATAAAATGGAAAAAATTTGCTAAATTCATTATATTTTAATTAACAAATGTTACAATCAGGAATATAATTTTGAAAATAAAACCACTTACAATACAACAACTAACAATATCAGTAGACAGACTCACAAGGTTCAAAGATCCTGAAATTAAATATCTAAGAGTATTCAAAGATATTATTACTAATAATTTAATTGAACCTAAATTAAAAAAACAAGAACTTGATAATATGGATTATGATGAATTAAAAAGCATTGCTGAAAGTATAATCAATTCATCTTTTAATGAAAATAATAATGATTTTTTAATAAATCAAAGACTCTATGATTATGAAAATTCTTTATTTAACTTAAACGAAAACACAAAAAAATTATTAAAAAATAAAATTAATTATAAAAAAATTGTAGAAATTTTACCTGAAAATATTCCTAATAATCTTAAATGGTTAAAAACACTAGCAAACCAAACACCAATAGAACAAAGATTTGGTTACCCTATACAAACTATAATCTTATGTGAAGGAATAACTGAAGAAATATTACTCCCAAAATTTTCTCAAATTTGCGGGTTTGATTTTAATAAATATGGAATTCATATTCTATCTGCAGGGGGTAAAAACCAAGTAGTTAAATACTTTTATAACTTTGCTGACAAATTAAAAATTCCAATTTTTATATTACTTGATAATGATGCTCTATCAAATTTAATGGAAATTCAACCAAAAATAAGAAAAATTGATAAAATTCATTTGTTAAAAAGTGGAGAATTTGAAGATTTGTTACCAAATTCTTTAATAATAAAAACTTTAAATTATGCTACACAAAATATTTCTTTAGCACCAATTGAAGATTTAGAAAACTGTACATCAAAAGTAAAATTCCTTGAAAACTTTTTTAAACACAGAGGGCTTCATGAATTTAAAAAATCTGAATTTGCTCAATTGGTAAAAGATAATATTACTGATACTAATGATGTATCTCCAGAAATTACAGAAATTATAAAAGAAATAAAAGGGACAAAAGTCCCTTCGTAAAATGGAGTTTAAATTTTTAATTAATTATACAAGAATTAGTTACCAACTAATCTCAGAGCTTCTTGCAATAATTCTTTTTGAGAAGATATCAATTTATTTGATACTTCCATTTGTAATTTAGCCATTTGGAAATATGAAATATTGCCTCTAAAATCAGCATTTGACATTTCTAAAAGACCTGACCTTATTTCACCAACTCCGATTACAGGTTTTCCGGATTCTTCGGTTTCTAAAAACTGTCCTGGTTTAAATTCATAAAGAGCAGACGCATTATGGAAGTTTCTTGTAGTTACACGATATAATGGCACAGATCTTTTTCCTCCATCTGCCTTACCATAAATAGTACCATCATTTTTAATTTCATAATCATCATATTTACCGAGATATTTACCATTATTTGGATCAATCCACAATTTGATATTCGTAGTTGGAATATCTAAAGCTCCACCTTTTAAGGCTGTTTGCTGATAAAGATCAGATGTTATAGATTTAGTTCCTTGCATTATCTCACCTTTATCATTCAAGATATAACCTTGAACAGTATTACCGCTTTTATCTCTGTATACACCTTCACTATCAAAAGTAAACTCACCTAATCTTGTATAAATACTTTTACCTTCAGCATTTTTTACCAAGAAAAAGCCTTTTCCTTCAAGAAATAAATTTTCATTTGATGTACCAGGAGTAGATTTTCCCTGACTAGTTTTCTTAGCATAATCATCAGAAATAGCACCGCCTAAAAAAGTTTTAAAATTAACTTGCTGTTCTCTAAAACCAGGAGTATAGACATTTGTCATGTTACTAGCGATAACATCCATCCAATTTGTAGTTGATCTTTGAGTATTTAAAGCAGTGATAAATGAATCATTCATTTCTATTCTCCTTATTATTTCTACGTCTTTCCTGCTGTTGCTGACGAGAATTACTATAACTTAATTCAGAATATGGTAAATTCTGGTCATCAAATCTTTGTCTTAATGATGAAATATTATTTCTCAAATATTGTTCAACAGCCTTGTCTCCGGGAATAAAATTAGCAGCAAGACTTCCATCTTTATTTACTTTCAAAATAACTGAAACATCTTTATCAAAATCAATTCTAAATGGTTGATTAGTTTTCATAGATTCTGATAACTTGTCCATCAATACAGAAGATACTTGAACATTTTTTTGAATATTTTCTGTACCATTTACCATAGCATCATTAATTTGAGAAGCAATACTTTTCATAGACATATCCGTATTTTGAACAAGATTTGCAAAGAAATTTGCATCGCTGTCAGACATATTAATTACATCATAATCAAATTTTGATGCAGAATTTATTGTTGTCATTAAATCTTTTGTATTAATTAAGTTTTGAATATTTTGAGAAAGAATTGATTGTCCTTCATTATGATATTTATAGTCAGTAAAGTTTATACCACCTTTATAAATATCATCAGGAACGATATCGTCAGGATTTTTTTGTAATTCTTGAGATATCTTATTAGCCTCTTTGGTAGAATCTTTCTCTGTTTTACTATTATTTGATGTTTTTTTATCATCTTTAGAAGTTTCAACTTTATTATCTTTTTCAGAATCAGAAGCAGTTTTCATTTCATCTTCAAAAGATTTATCTGTAGACTTAGTTTTACTTGATTTTGCTTGAGATTGAGTAGAACTAACGTCTGAAGAGCTTGCAGTTGCTGCGGCTGAAGATGTACTTACATTCATTTTTATTAACTACCTCCATCTAATTCTTCTAACTTTTTGAGGATTTCTTCTTCCTCTTCTATTTTTTCGTGGCTTTGTCTGAAAAACCTTGTAACACCTAACTCGGAATATTGTTTTAATTCGGCGGCTTTTTCTTCTGCAATATAAGCCTCTCTGTGTTTTTCCTTATGCTTTTCTAAGACTTTAACACCTTGTTCGAGTTTTACAAGTTTTACTTTTTCTTCATCAAGAATTTTTTGAGCATCAACTCTTATCTGTTCAAGTTTTTCTGCTTTTTCCCAAAGATGTATTAAATACTTATCATATGTTTCATACATCATAGGATCAGCTTGACGCATATTTAGTTTTGTTGT
>CALVEU010000052.1 GCA_944326635.1 Candidatus Gastranaerophilales bacterium
GCTGTAATTGCTTTAGGAAAACAAGATTTTTCAGAAACAGCTCTTTCTCATTATCAAGAAGAATTGGAAAATTCTTTTATTATAAAAGATTTGAGAACTTATAAAGATTTAATGGGTGGAATTCAAGAAAGAGTTGAGCAATTTTTAGGATATTATCCTAAAAAAATTAATTCCTTCTTTGAAATGTTTACATCAGTAGATAGTGTTCCAAAAAGAGAAAAATATCATAAGTTTATAAAAAGTATTTTTACTGATAGAAAAATTTCTGAATTATTTAAAGATTTTTGGACTGCTGTTAAATTATTATGGAGTATTTTGATAAAATGAGTGACTTAGAAGATAAATTATATACAGTAAAATATACACCAGATACAAATTCACACTTGCAACCTGTACAAGAATGTTGTCGAGTTTGTAAGTCTAAAATATGTACAACAGTTTGTCCTGCAGGAGTTTATGAGTGGGATGAAAATATGCAGAAATTAATTGTAAATTATGAAAATTGCTTAGAATGCGGCGCATGTAGAATTGCTTGTGAAAGTGCTTCTTTGGGGTGGGAATATCCTAAAGGTACAAAAGGAGTAACTTTCAAGCAAGGATAGGTATTGACATATTATCGAAAAACATTCATAATAGTCTTATTCTATAGTTATAAGGAGAGGCATTATGAAAGAAGAATACACTAATCAGCATAGACGTTGGTATGATAAAGACCCTGTTTTATCTCAGGCTGTAAAAACTTTGGAAGAAACTGATGATGAAACTCAGATTAGAATTGCTCTAAATTTGATTAAAATTATTATTGAACACAATATTGAAGATGAAAAATTTGAAGCGGTAGAAGATATTATTAATGCAGTCGGTTCAGGCCTTGATGATAACAGAAAAGGTCGTTGGTATGATATCGATTCTACATTAAGAACAGCTATGAATATGTTACAGAATTGTCCTGCTGCAACTCAACAAATTATTGCAAAAGAGATGGCTAATATGGTGCTAGAAAAAATTAAAAAAGACGAAGACTCCGAAGAAGACGAAGAAGTTAATAATTAATCGCTTTTACAATTTTATAAATAAGTTGGATTTGATCATCAGATGCACTTTGAAGTATTTCATTCATTTCATTAATAAGTGCATCTTTTGGTTTTTTATGTTCATAAAAGAATAAATCTGAAATTTCGACATTAAAAACATTTGAAATTTTTTGCAAAGTTTCAAATGTTGTAAAACAAGCTCCATTTTCAATTCTGCAAATTTGTTTAGGATCAAGTCCAATAATTTCAGATAATTGTTCTTGAGTTAGTTTATTTATTTTTCTGAGCTCTTTTAATCTTTTACCAAATAATTTTAATGAGTTCATAATATCTCCATTTAATATTTTAAAGTATCTTTTTTCTATATTTAACCCCATTAAATATTAACTAAACTTGACAAATTAATATTTAATGTTAAATTATTTATATTTAATGGTAAGAATTTTAGAAAAATATACCTTTTAATGAGAAATTCTGGAGAATTTATGAAAAAGATAAATATTTTATATGATGCAACAGTTGTTTGTAATATTGTAAGAAAAAATTCTTGTCGAAGCGGAATTTTTTTTGTTGCATATAATATACTGTTAGAATTTTTAAAGCGTGAAGAGTTTAATATTTATCTATATGCAGATGATGGAGGAAAATTAGAATATCTAATAAAAAATTATCAAGAATTTTCGAACTGTAAAATTTATAAGTATTCTAGCATTCAATATTTTAATAATTATGCATCTTACAAAAAGATTGATAGTAAATTGAATTCAAGGAATTTTTTTGTAAAAAATATTTGGAATATATTAGCTTTTTTCTTAAAATTTTTTGATAAAGTTCAAAAAAAGTATTTTGTGAAAATAAAAGATATAGATGTTTATTTTTCACCTTCTAGAGTTATTCCCAAATTTGTATTTAAAGAATTGAATATAAAACGATATGTAATATTGCATGATACTATTCCATTGGTAAATGATTATCGAACAAAAGTTTCAAGAAAATGGTTTTATAATTTAATTAATTCAATCAATTCTTATGATAAGTATTTTGCAAATTCAATTTATACAAAACAAGATTTTATTGAATATGTTCCAAAAATCAAGCCTGAAAATATTACTGTAATTCCGCTTTCTACAGGCAGAGAATATACAAAAATAATTGATATAAATTATATCAATCAGGTTAAAAATAAATATGGAATACCTTTGGATAAAAGATATATTTTTAGTCTTTGTAATTTAGATCCGAGAAAAAATTTGATTTTTTCCATAAAAAATTTTTTAAGGTTTATTGAAGAAAATAATTTAGAAAATTTTATATTTGTTTTAGGGGGAAGTTTTTTTAAAGATTTTGAAAATGTACTAAATAAAAATATTGAAAATTTAGGTGAAAAGAAAGATAAAATTTTAAAAATTGGTTATGTTGATGATGAGGATATGTCCGCTTTATATAGTGGAGCAGAGATGTTTTTATTTCCCTCTTTATACGAGGGTTTTGGTATACCAGTATTAGAGGCTATGAAATGTGGATTACCTGTTATTTGTTCAAATACAACTTCTTTGCCTGAGGTAATAGGTGATTGCGGTATAAAAATTAATCCATATTCAGATTCGGAAATGCTTTCAGCTATGGAAAAGATGTATTTTGATAGAGATTTCAGAGAAAAGTGTATTGCTAAAGGTCTTGAAAGAGCAAAGTTGTTTACTTGGAAAAAATGTGTTGATGTAATAAGTGAAACTATAAAGAAGGATATGAATATTGAGTAAAGATATTATTTCTATTGTTTATATATGTGATGATAATTATGTAATGCCTACTTGTGTGTCTATTCAATCAATTTATGAAAATAGACAAGATTCAATTTATGATATTTATATAATTGGTGTGGATTTGTCAAATGAAAATAAAGATTTCTTTAAGCAAATAAATTTATCAGGTATAAATATAAATTTATTGGAATTTCCTAATAAATATAAAGACTTGAATACAAATCATGTATATGTATCAAAAGCAGCGTTATTTAAATTTGATATCCCAAATATTTTGCAAGATATAGATAAAGCTTTATATATTGATTCTGACACAATAATTTTGGGAGATTTAAAAAAACTTTTTGCAATTGATGTTAATGATTTTTATGCCGGAGTTGTAAGGGATTATCCTGCTTATTATAAAAGACAAGATTATGAGGAGATAAATACTTCTGACTATTTTAATTCTGGTGTAATGTTATTGAATTTGAAAAGACTTAGAGCTTTTAATGTGGCACAAAAATTATTGAATTATAAATTATCATTTAATTCAACTCGTTATATGGACCAGGATTGTTTTAATGTTGTTTTTAATGGGAATGTAAAATATTTAGTTCCTGAATATAACTATATGACTTCTTCCGTTAATTTATACCCAGATAATATAAAACCAATTATTGTCCATACAACCACTGCTAAGAAGCCTTGGTATTATTCTCATGTTCCATATGCGGATGAATGGTATGGATTTTTCAAAAAATCTATATGTCATAATCAAAAGTTGAAAAGAAATTTTTGTTATAAAGAAAAAATAGGAAATAAAAGAGTTTTTCATATTGGAAAAATAAAAGTATCTTATAAAAAAAATTGGAATGATATTCTCAATAAATATTTTGCAAAATTTGAAAATGCAGGTTATAGTTTAAAACGTTTAAAAAACAATTCAATAGAAATTAAAAGTAAGAATTTAATATTAGTTGGAAAGGCAGATAATACTCTTTGGACTGCAAATGAAGTTTTATGTAATACGGGGTATGACTTTTTAGTAAATGAGCCTTATATAATGTTTGATATAGGGTTTAATATTGGGATTACTTCATTATATTTTGCTCAAAAAGAAAACATAAAAAAAATATATGCGTTTGAACCTTTTATTCCAACATATAATCAGGGGTTAAACAATTTAACATTAAACCCAAAATATAGTAATAAAATTAATTTATTTAATTATGGGCTTGGAGCTGAGGATAAAATTTTGAAAATTCCATATAATGAGAAATTGCCGGGTGCTATGAGTACTATATTTGAAAATTCAGTAGGACAGATTTCTTCAATAGAAGAAGTGAAAATAAAAAATGCATACAATATAATGCATAGAATAATAGATAAACATAAAGAGAAAGTTTTTGTGAAATTGGATTCAGAGGGGGCTGAGTTTGAAATACTACCTTTGTTGTCTAAAAAAGGTTTGCTAGGAAAAGTTGATGTTTTAATTATCGAATACCATAAAAAAGATTTTAAAATTTTACTTGATATTTTACAAGATAATAATTTCTTTTATTTTTTGGAAAAATCAAATGCTACAGGTGTTATAAAAGCAATAAAAATTAAATAATTAAAATTTATCATATACTCTTTGCGGTAATGTTTAAATTACCGCTTTTTTTATAATTGAATTGTTCTCAATATCATATAATACCTGTAATCTCCCCAATATATTATTATTGATATGAAATTGTTTTCCAAATCAGTTGTTTCTAAAAATGTGCTAGGAGCAGGTTTTCTTTGAGAGCTTTTTACATATTTACCTACAAAATCCAAGAATTTTATGTGGAATTTTTGAGACGGTGTTAATTTTGCTTTTGGCAAGTTTTCATCATAAAATCCCATAGGTACAATTTCTCTGTTGTATGCAGGGATTATATATTTTACTTTGCCTTGTTCTTTGAATAATACATACCAATTCCCTTTATGTTCTCTTGGTGTTAAAAGATAGTATCCAGGTTCAATTGTCGTATTTTTAAAAAATAATGGTGATGTAAGCCTAAATAATGGATATGGTGACCAAGATGTATCTTGTGTATCATACATTTCTCCCGGGTCAATATCATGAACATATGAAAAATTTGCAGGTTCTAAATCTCTGTAAATTTGTTCATAATCTGTTTCTGCTCCATAGGTGCATACTCCAAAAAACATAATAAGCAAAATTAGAAGTAATTTTTTCATACTTTCTATTTTAATGATTTAGTTTAAAAAAGCAAGCTTTTTGTGATAAAATGTTTTTATATCGAATTCAGACAAAAAAGGAGAGGACAAATGCTTACAGGACCGTTTTTAGATAGAAATTGGATTGGACAAAATGCGGATTATAATTCTGCAGATATAGTTATGTTAGGATTGCCGTTTGACGGTACTGTATCTTACCGTTCAGGGTCTCGTTTCGCGCCTGAGCAAATTAGACTTGCAAGTTGGGGCTTAGAGGATTATTCGCCAAGATTTGACAAACATTTGGAAGATGTAAATTTCCATGATGCAGGTGATTTAGAATTCCCACTAGGCAATACTTACAAATCTCTTGATTTGATTGAAAAAAATGTTGAAGAAATTTATAAAGACGGAAAAAGAGTTTTTGGTATAGGTGGTGAACACTTGGTAACTTTGCCTGAAATCAAAGCTGTATCAAAGTTTTATAAAGATTTAGCAATAGTACATTTTGATGCTCATACGGATTTAAGAGAAGAATATTTGGGTGAAGAAATGTCGCATTCTGCAGTAATACGTCACGCATCAAAAATTGTTGGTCCTGAAAATATTAAGCAAATTGGAATTCGTTCTGGCATGAAAGAAGAATGGGAATTTATGAAAGAGCATAAAACTCTTATTCATAAATATTCAGAGCTTGATGTTTTGAAAGGTAAAAAGATTTTTGTAACAGTTGATTTAGATGTTCTTGATCCTTCTGTAATGCCTGGTACTGGTACTCCTGAAAGTGGTGGTATGCAGTTTAATGAACTTATGGGCTGGTTTGAATATTTGAAAGATTTCGATATTGTTGGAGCAGATGTTGTAGAGCTCGCGCCTGATTATGATGCTTCAGGTGTATCTACAGCTGTTGCAACTAAGGTAATCAGAGAATTACTGATGATAATGTAATTAATTATCGTATTTTGTAAATATTAGAGGATATATGGTATTAGAGAGAATAAATTTCTTAAAAGATGAAATTAATAAAGCAAACTACAAGTATTATGTTGAGGATAATCCTTCAATAAGTGACTTTGAATATGATCAAATGTTTGCGGAATTAAAAAAACTTGAGGAAGAAAATCCATTATTTATATCTCCTGATAGTCCGACTCAAAGAGTTGGCTCAGTCAGTGAAAAATTCTTTCCCCATAAACATAAATATCGATTATATAGTCTTGATAATACTTACGAATATGATGATTTGGAAGACTGGTATAAAAAGATAGTTAAAGAGTATAATGACCAAGAGCTTGTCTGTGAATTGAAAATTGACGGACTTGCAATGGCTTTAACCTATGAAAATGGAGTTTTTGTTCGTGGTGTAACTCGTGGGGACGGGGTTACAGGAGAAGATATTACAAATAATTTGAAAACTGTAAAAGCAATTCCATTGAAACTTTTTGAACCTGTAAGCGTTGAGGTTCGCGGGGAAGTCTATATGCCAAAGGAATCTTTTGAAAAATTAAACGAGGAAAATCTAAAAAATGGTGAAAAATTATTTGCTAATCCGAGAAATGCTGCAGCAGGATCAATAAGACAACTTGATAGTAAAATTACTGCAAAGCGTGATTTGTCTATGTTTTGTTATACTGCAATTTTTACCGGCGATATAAAAAATCCTCCCAAAAATCATTATGACAGTATAATGTATCTTAAAAAATTAGGCTTTAAAGTTAATCCGAATATCAGATTATGTAAAAACGCAAAAGAAGCTATTGAATATTGTAAAGAATGGGATGAAAAACGCTTTTCTTTAGATTATGCAACTGATGGAGTTGTAATTAAGGTAAATGATTTTCTTGTTCAGCAGGAAATGGGGTTTACATCTCGTGCTCCAAAATGGGCTACGGCTTTTAAATTTCCGCCGGAAGAAGTTACAACAAAACTTTTATCAATAGAAGAAAGTGTTGGCAAAACAGGCGCAATTACTCCGATTGCGATTTTAGAACCTGTGCAATTAGGTGGAAGTACAGTTGCTAGAGCTAGTTTGCATAACTTTGATGAGGTTGGACGCTTAGATGTAAGAATTGGAGACAGAGTATACATTAAAAAAGCAGCGGAAATTATTCCTAAAGTTGTAAAAGTTATTGAAGATGAAGAACATTATAAGTTACCTGAATATATGCCACCTAAAAAATGCCCGTCTTGTGGTAGCGATTTACAGCTTCATGATGAAGAAGTCAATCTTTATTGTGACAATCCGGATTGTCCTGCAAAGCGTTGTGCAAAAATTGAATTTTGGGTATCTAAAGATGCAATGGATATTGATAAAGTAGGTCCTTCTGTGATTGAGCAGTTGTATACCAAAAACTTTATTAAAACTCCTGTTGATTTGTATAAATTAACTATGCAGGATTTTATGATGCTGGATTTGGTTAAAGAAAAATCAGCATTTAATATGTATAATGCAATTCAAGATAGTAAAAATAAACCTTTATCAAGGTTGTTGACTGCTTTTACGATTAAAAATGTCGGCAAAGAAACAGCTGGGGTTTTGGCTTCTGAATTTGGAACGCTAGATAATTTGATGAATGCTTCAATCGACGATTTATCAAAAGTTGAAGGTGTTGGAGAAATTATTGCAAAAGATATTTTTGACTTTTTCAGAAAGCCTGAAACTATTAAGATGATCGAAGAATTAAGATCTCTAGGAGTTGAGCCTGCTCCTCCTGTCCAAAATATTTCAGATGAATTTAAAGGAAAAACTTTTGTTTTGACTGGAACATTACAAAATATGACAAGAGATGAAGCATCTGAAATAATTAAGCAAATGGGCGGAAAGACTTCATCTTCGGTGTCTAAGAATACTTCTTTTGTAGTTGCAGGCGAAAGTGCAGGCTCAAAATTAGACAAAGCTCAAAAATTAGGTGTTATAATATTGACAGAAAATGATTTTCTGAACATGATAGGTAGGAAAGAGTAGGATTTATGAAAAGAAATACAAGAATTATTCAAATATCAGGTATACGCGGACTTTTGATGGTTATTTTTGTTGCGACTTGTCTTGCTGCAGGATTTATCGGTTTCCCTGCAATTGTTGCGATGAAAGTTTGGAATTTTGCCGCTCAGTATGTATCAATCCCGCTTATTAGTGAATGGCAAGGTTTGTTGCTTTGGGCAATTGTAGCGATTTCAGGCTTTATTATAAATGACAGAAAAAAATTCCTTGTTGCTTTTAAAACACCTGATAGATTAAGTGAAAAAGAAATGAAAACTCTTTTAGAACGCATGAAAATTCAGTCTCAAACTCAACAGGCTATAAATTCTATGATTTTAAAATCAGGAGATGTAAAACCTGTTGAAAAAGTAAATAAATCTGAGGAAAAATCAGAAAAAGAAAAGGAGAATGTATGAAAAAAGTATTGTTATCGATTACATTGTTAAGTTTGATGTTAGGCTGTGCCTCTCTTTCTTCTCAAGCAATTTCAGAATCAGTAGAACGAGGCTATATTTCTATCAATACATCAGCTAATGCTGATATTGCCCCTGATATTGCAGAAGTATCAATTGCAGTTACTACTTATGATTCAAAATCTATGCAAAAAGCAACTGCAGAAAATAAAGAAATTTCAGATAAAGTTATTTCTGCTTTGAAATCAAAAATTAATACAGCAAATGGAGATTATATTAAGACCGCTGATTTTAATGCTTCTCCTATTTATTCATATTCAGGTAGCAAAAGAAATTTTGATAAATACCAAGTTTCAAATTCAATAATAGTTCGTACAAAATCAATTGATAAAGTAGGTTCAATGATTGATACAGCTATTTCATTAGGGGCAACTAATGTTAATAGTTTAGTATTTTCTGTTTCAAACTATGAAGCACAATGCAACGAATTATTATCAACTGCTGTAAAAAAAGCATCAGCAAGAGCACATGCTATTGCTAAAGCTGTTCCAACAACAATTACAGGGATTCGTTCTATGGATGTAAGCTGTAGCCCAAATAACAGTGTACGTCCTCAATATCGTTTAATGATGGCAAATAAAGCAATGGATTCAGCAGAAGCAGGTGCATCTTCTACAACTATTGAAAGCGGTGTTGTAAAAGTTTACGCAAATGTTAATGCTAGTTATTTTGTAAAATAAAATTATTATAAAATTCAGATAAAATAAAAGCTCAGAATTTCTGAGCTTTTATTTTTCATTTAACTATTAAAAATGATTTTAGACTTCTGCCTGCGCTATCACCTACAGAGGTTATATTGTATTTGTCTAAGTAATTCATTGAGGTAGAACTTCCGCCGTCAAAAGCCATTGCTCTATCCCAGCCAAGACTTTTTACATAATCATGAACTTCATACATATCCATAGGATGTTTGTCTGTGATTATTAAAATATAGGCATCATCACCTTTTAGACCAATAATTGTTCTTGATGTTTTATGTAATACAGAGCAACTTTCTCTAATTATTTCTCCATCTTTTTTTACGATAAATGCTTCTTCTTCAAGTCTTAACTGCGGATATACTAAAGGTCCGCCTTGTGCTGAAGTTATTATATTACAGCCAAAGTCCACAGAACTTTTGTGCGGAACAATTTCATAATGGAATTTTCCGTTATCGCATTCTACAACTCTAAATTCTGTACGATTAATAATTTTATCCAGATTTTTCATTAAAAATGGATTTCTGAGTAAATTTTCATTTACTAAAGGATCATCTGTTGTATTTCTATCACTTACTATATATGAGATAGATTTTTGATTTTCAGGATCAAAATAACCTGCATTTACAGTCAATTTTGCTTTTGCCCGTTGATGCGCTTCTTTATTTGTAATGAGACTTTCTGAACTTATAAATTTTACATGTTTTTTTATCTTGTTGCCTTTTAGGGCAATTTGATATATCCCATCATTATATGTTACTTCTATTGGAGAAGCTCCTGCTTTAACTATATTTGTTGAAATAAATAATGCAAAAAATAAAATTAAAAGTTTTTTCATATTATAAATCCTTTGATTTGTAGAATGCAATTATTGCACAAAGAAATGCAAATGGTGGAAATATTGCTGTTATAAAAGGATGTAAGACTCCTTTTTCTGCTAATAAATCGAAAAATGGCAGAGTAATATAATATAAAAATATAGATCCGATAGCAATAGTAAAACCTACCAATCTTTGTTCTCTTGGTTTGCTAAAACCTAATAATGCTCCCATAATTGCAAGCAGTACGCATACAAAAGGATGGAAAAATCTTTGCAGATATTTATTGAGCATATAACGGTATTCTTCATCTAGTCCTTCTTTTTTTAGAAGTTTAATATAATTGTGTAAATCGTGGTTAGTTATTTCACGTTCTTTTTTTACAGAATATGTCATGAGAGTGAAAGCATTTTGTGCAGAATCACCTTGTAAAATATCCATTTTAGGATATTTATTTATTTCAGTAAATATACCGTCATTTGAAATATCATATCTTGTTATGTCATATAATTCCCATTTATCAGGGAAATTTTTCCCTGTTTTAGCATAGTATATGTTTTGTAATTGGTGAACATCTGTATATTTTTTAGGGGAAAAGTCAAGTACAATAACATTATACATTGTATCTTTTGAAAATTTAGATACTATTACAGCTTGGGTTGGTATATTATTTTCATCTTTTTGAGTATAAATATATTGTGTTGATATGTATCCGCCTTTTAGGGCTCCTGCTTTATTTACAGAATAAGGAATTAGTTTGTCGCAAGTTACGAAACAAAGCCAAGTAACAATAAGACTTAACGCTAATACTGGTGCGATAATTCTGTGAAATGAAAGTCCTACTGCTCTGAATATTGTAAGTTCAGAATCTTTGCTTAATTTATCAAAAGTAAATAATGTTCCTAAAAGTAATCCTACAGGGAAAGCTTTCCCAAGAATTTTAGGTAATTCATAAAAGATTACAAGTATGGCGGTTTTTACTCCATAATCACCAGCAAGAGTCTTTTTTATTGTATTCAAAAGCATTTCAGGTGCAATCCATACAACTGTAAATAATAGGATTGCAACAAATGTTGCCATCATAACCTGATTAAATATATATTTATCGTAAATTGTGATTTTAGGAAATAATTTCATTATAGGGCAAAATCCTTTCCTAAATAAAA